>CAZWME010000088.1:0-11082 GCA_964634515.1 uncultured Pirellulales bacterium
TGACAGCATCAAAATTGTCACCGATATACACATCATGTGAGACTGCAAAATCTCCTGCGCTCCAGGAAAGGCTCACCCATGTATCCTCAAGAAGTGTACCATCAGAGGGAGTTGGGCCAAGGGCATACGGCCATGGTTCACCTACAGCTTTCATATCTGCCATGATTTCATCTAACGTTAGAATTCTATTATAAAGGGCAACTTCGTCTATGATACCGCCAAAGAACTCTTGCCCCGGAGTTCTCGCACCAACCATGATAGAGTCATCGATTTCATCAACAACCGGAGGTGTTTGTCCTTCTCCTGCTTTTTCGCCATTGAAGTATAATGCTACTCCACTACCTACATCATAAGTCATTGCTACGTGCGTCCAGTCTGTGGTAAGTGGTACGGTAGTAACCAGCCTTTGTCCCCACGTCCCGCCTGAGCGAGTCCAGACATAAACATTCTGGTCGGCATTAATAATCACTGCCCACATGAGAGTGCCGCCGGCGACCATATAGTTCCATGTTGCTGGTTGAGGTTCTTCCCTTTGTACCCAGAACTCCACTGTGAAATGCTCTCTCAACTGTAAGGTTTCATTGATGAGAATCCGGACATAATTTGCCCCATCGAATTCCAGCGCCTTGCCATATTTCCCATCTACCCAAATAGGATCATTAACGAGTTCTACTGCGTTATCATACGCCGAGAAGTCTTTGGGTTCTCCAGCCCCTTCGTTAAATGGCAGATATAGAACTAATGATGGATCAATAGCTTTTGCTGTGTTCGTCAGGACCAGACCCAGCACAAAAACACACATAATCAAATAAATAACTTTCCTAAACATAATAGCCCTCATTAAAAAAGCTAAAATGACCGTGCTTTGGTCACACCAAAACATCTTTTCTTAATAGTGAGAATTGTCAATTGATATGAAAAATTTAACATCGGAACACAAAATCCTCACAGAAAACCCTGTGCCCTGCATAATATTCCTCCTCTATTGAAAACTATCAGAAATCTGCCTGCAAATGGAACTCAAAAACCGCAGGTGCCTGACTGTGCGTGAACAAGCCTCATTAATAATATCTATACCAAATTATCTACCTTCCCGTCAAGCGAAAAAACGCACGTTTTGAATTAGTTTGTCATTATTTGGCCAAATTGGGATTTAAGTTGTCATTTTTTTCTTGTGTTTTGGTCCGCCCGGCAGTAAATTACAAACCAGCGGAATCGTTGCCCATATAGTGCCTGTGGTATCTCAGGTCGAATGGGTGGAAATCTCAGGATTGATAAATACTGATTTGCGAGAAGCGAGATAATGACCGGGCTTCAGCACAATTCGATTGATATTGAAAAATGGCTCGGATTAATCAGGGCCGACAATGTTGGCGCAACTACTTTTTCCAGGCTCATAAAACATTTCGGCTCGGCGGACCGCGCGTTGGGTGCTTCGGTTAGTGAGCTGGCCAAAGTGAACGGGATTGGTTATAAGAGAGCCGAACAAATAGCCGTGACGCGCGGCAAGTTCGATATTACTGCGGAGCTGGAATTGGCAGCGAAACTCGGCGTCTGGATAATCAATCTTGACGATAAGCGATACCCGCCTGCGCTTAGACAGATTTACGACCCGCCGCCCGTGCTTTATATTAAAGGCACTTTGTGCCGTCAGGATAATCTGGCGATATCGATAGTCGGCTCGCGGCGGTGCAGTTTGTACGGGCAGGAGCAGGCTTCACAATTAGCTCATTTTTTAAGCTCGGCGGGTTTTACCATTTGCTCGGGCATGGCTCGCGGGATAGATACCGCCGCCCATCAGGGCGCGTTGTCAGCCTCAGGGCGCACAATTGCTGTCCAGGGATGCGGGCTTGCAAATATTTATCCGCCGGAGAATAAGAAGCTCTTTGAGCTTATAACCGAATCCGGCGCGTGTATCAGTGAGCTGCCGCTGCGGTATGAGCCGTTGTCGGAGAATTTCCCACCCCGGAACAGAATAGTCGCGGGACTTTCCTTAGGTACGATTGTTATCGAGGCCGGCTTGCGTTCTGGGGCATTAATCAGCGCGAGGATGGCGATGGAAAATAACCGGGAGGTCATGGCCGTGCCGGGCAAGATTGATTCGCCTTTAAGCAGGGGAACGCATCGACTGATAAAACAGGGCGCAAAGCTGATAGAATCTGTTGAGGACGTGATGGAAGCCCTCGGCTATATCGGTGAACAATTGGAAGAGCATGTAAGTGCGGCTGCACAAAATGCCGCTAAAAAAATAGATACACCGTTGTTCGAGATAAAAGAGCTGAAGCTCAGTGCCCATGAGAAGACGATTTTCGAATACCTGAATAAGGAACCTTTGCATATCGAGCAAATAATCGCCGATACCGATTTGGCCGCGGGAAGCGTTAACGCTTCCCTGGTATCGCTGCGTCTCAAGGGCCTTATAAAACAACTCCCCGGCAGCTTGTTCGTAAAAAGGCTTTAACTGTCGGTGCGAAGTCGTTATGTCCTGTTGAAAGTCATGCAGGTTTTACTCTCAGTTCACTATGACTGCCTGTATTTTTTACTTTTTTACGAAATAATCCAAATTTTGAGTCAACAAATTCATTCTCAGAATCGCCTTCTACTATGAACAGGGGATAATTATGCGCAGTCTCCACCATTAACAAGATTCGTTTTCACCTATTGAAGAATCAGATAAATTTGCAAAGCAGCAAGCTCTGGGATCAGAGGTTGGTTAATCGCTACTGGATGTGCGAACTCGATGTTTTCTGACAAGACCTATTGCATGGTAAGGATAAGCTATGCGAGCGACATCGTTAAAAGCCAAAAAAAAACAGCGATCTATTTCCTTCGTTGGTCGGTATGAGGTAACAGTCCTTACTGACCGAAGAATAATCTTACCTGCCGATGTCATAAGACAATTAAAGAACCATAGCATAGAGAGGGTCTTCATTGGCAGACTACCGGGATCAAAAGCTCTTGTGCTCTGTCCGGAAAATCTCTGGGGGTGCTGGATCAAAAAGATAAAGAAAAGCTTCCCTTGTCTTAGAACTCACATTGGAGCAAGATCTTTTCTCATTCCGTGGCAGCCAGTAGGTTGGGATACTAAAGGACGAATAACTCTGCCACGAAGAGCCAGAGAGTATGTTGGTATAAAGGCAAACGAAACAGCCATTATTATGGGTACGGATTATTGCTTTGAATTGTGGCCTGAAAAAGAATTCAATAAAATTATACAGGAATGTGAGGCTACTCTTCGCAAATCGGTTCAGCCTTGATTATCTATCGAGAGTTGCGTACCTTCTGCAAAAGACTAAAACCAAATTGGGTTTTATTCAACCGTTGTCTATGTGAAGCCAAACTCACCAGAATATAGTCAGTCCATTTCAGTCCTTGATATACCTTATTGGTCCTGAGAATGCCTGAATAGACCTTTGACATATATGGTGCGGTCGGTCATGGTCAATGTGTTATGTGATCTTTGAGGATTGATTCAGCAGGAATATAGGGAGATTTTGGATTTAATCGGCAATTTAGTTGTTTATTTAACGTAAATAGGGATAACAGTAACAGGTAGTCAATCAATATAATTGAGTATTTTGTAATCGGGGGGGGATACATGCGCTCTAAACAAATTATGGACAATTAATTTTTTAATGAAAGGAGGGCAGGCAAATGCCAAACCCAGGTCAAGAATTATCAAGTATCGATTTTGAATCGATGATAGGTGGCCCTTTGGTAGCGGTCATCCACGCACAGGCCCAGGCTGCAATGTCAACCATCAATTTCATCAAGGAGGTAGGATTCAAAAAACCGAGTGCTGAAGAGGATGCAGGGGGTGACACAACTACGGAGGAACCTATCTACGTCACGTTCAAGTATCCGAAGGAGTTGAGTCCATATCAACCAGCCATAGCTGCTGATCCAACAGCGACACCGCCAATTACTGCATCACCAGCCGTTCCAGCTGTTTATGAAACCCAGGAACTCCAGGTGCCAATACTGACTATTCTGCCGATTCCATTTATTCGCATTGATTTGACGACTATAGACTTCAATGCGAAGATCAACTCAGTTGAATATAGGAAAACCAATACAAATCTTAAAGTTGCTGCATCGCTCGAAGCAAAGGCCGGTTGGTTATTTGGCTCAGCTAAATTGAAAGTGTCAACTTCTTTCCAACGTACGACACAGCAGGGCAATACGGTCAACCGGACATACTCCTTAGCCATCCACGTACAGGCTGTTCAAGATGAGATGCCTGCTGGGATGGAGAAGATGCTGAGTATCCTTGAAGGTGCGATAACCTCAAAGCCCTCTGCAGCTGCATAGCATCTTATTGGTTGATACGATTAATTGATGCAGCTTTAGAACAGTTTGGGAGAGCAACAAATGCCTCATCTTGGTGATTATATAGGACAGCTTTTGTCTGAGATCACGATCTCAAGGATGCACGCTGACATAGAAGCTGTGAGGGTGGCAGAACTGTATGCCACACACTCGCTACTGCGTAATATGCCGGTTCCTCACTTCCGTTTACCCAATATTGATGTTGAAATTCCGGTTGTGATCAGGGAAATGGAAGAGCAACAGCCCGGCGATTTGCCGCGAGGTACACCGTTTCTCGCAGATATGCGAAAAGCATTCGATAAGGTTCTATTGAAGAATCTCAGGGATCAAAAGGTCCGTTTGAGGCCCGAGCACACCAGAAAACTCAAATCCGTTCTTGATAGAAAAATGTATTCTCTAACTCTTCCGACAGAGGTCTCGATTGATGTTAAGCATACTGCTGATGAGATGAGCAGTACGGCAGCTTTGATGCTCACAGAGCCGGGCGGGCCGATTGACTCGGCGCGACGTCCTGAGTTTGAAGAGGTACTAAAAAAGGAGACGCGGATTGAATTCCAAAAGCTTCGAAAACCGCCGGCGCGCCTTCAGGTTCTTGTTACGACTGGAGAAATTCGGGAAGCTGGCCCAAGCGAAGTCATAACGAGGCTACATCTGAAAATCTCAGAGGAGGCTTTTGAGTGGACGACGATCGAGTCGGATGGCCAAAAGCAGGACAGATTAGTTATAGAGTAGGTCTAATATGTTGCGCATCGTGAATCTCGAAGAAATGCAGGATATGCTGTTGCGCATACCAGGATTGGTCGATCTTCAGGAGAAGCGTGATACCGGCTTCGTTCCGGATGTGAAACAGTGGTTGTCAAAGCTTGAAAAAGCGATCGAAAACAACCGTCTGCCCTCAGCGGGAAATGTTGCAGCCTTACGGGCCATGCTCATCTCTGCTGAAAGAGGTGTCATACCTGCAGGTGTCGAATTCCACGGTCGAGCTACAGGGCGTAAAATCCGAGACGCGGCTGCTGCATTTGTACTTCGGCTTGCCGGTGATATTCTATCAAACGCTATTCAAAAGGATTGCGAGAGAGTCGCTGATGCTGAACGTATGACTCGCCAACTGGTTGCCTTGGCAAAGGCAAAGCGATTGATTCGGGAAATCCCGAGTGGAGAAAACTTTACGGATATGCTAAAGGCTATCTGGAAGGCATTGTCTGCCGACACGGATATTGCACCTGGGGCCATAAATGTCGAAGGGCTTATCGGGCCGCATGATGCTCTTGTCATGCTGGATCGTATTCTAACCAGCGATATGCCAAAAGAGTAATCAAGGCCGAATTATTAATGGGATGTCTTTTACAGGCTGAAGCGGACCGGAATATGTCACTAACTATTCATATAAGTTTTGATTCCAAACCCATACCAAAGAATGTCCCGCCGACCGAAGTAGTGAAACAGGCCCGGCAAGCCGGTCTTCCCAATGCTGATAGAGCCTTGGCTATCACAAGAGCTTTCGTTAGAGTTAATCAAAGGATGCTGAATTATGATGAACGAGTTCGTTTCAAGCTGAATGCCAGCCCAAAAGAGTATAGTTTTAAAACGGTGCGCTTCTATTAAGAATTTGGCAGACAACGCACATAGCTAAAGACCTTACCCCTTGTGCACAGAAGATATGGATTAAACATGAGCAGAAACATGTAAGAGATCATATGGGTCTTAGAAAGCGGTTGGAGGATGGAATTAAAACTAACAGTTATCTCAAAACTATCTTCTTCGAAGCAAGATGGTTTCCTTACACTAAACCTGCGTTTGAAGCGATGCAGGCGAAAATCAAAAAACCATCGGAGATATTCTCAATGAAATAGTCCTGGATGAGGCAAAAAAGAGGGATACACAGGCAGAATATGCTCGAATTCGAAAGGAGATTTTTAAGACCTGTCCAGATAAATATTATCACGAGGTTGAACGGGGAGAGTCACTTTCGAAGATTTCCCTCTTCTATTATGGCAGTTATCGGTTTTGTTGGCCATCGATCTATAACTATAAAGATGACAAAATGAACATTGATAATAAAAAAGTCATTGGCGGTGATCCTAATTACATTACTCCCAAACAACGGCTGTTTATTCCCAAAAACCCGTAGATGTATAAGAAATAATATATTGAAGTGATGGATAATCATGAATGTGGGAGTAAGTGTACGGATTAGTCAAACTCGGAAATAAATTCATAAGTTGAACTGTTGTTGCGAGAAACAAAAACCAGCGTTAAATGAGCTGTCTAAAGCCAGTTAATAAGTTGATGCGCTAAATAAGACGTTGTTTATCTTTCGCCGGTGTACCATCTTTTAGGGACATCATCTCCCGTGGTTTCTTCGATTGAGGAGACGTGTCCATCGAGCCAGAGAGCGTTAAGGCGTCCGCCGGTCCTGAAGTCTTCCTGTACCCTTATATTGTGTCTGAAGATGTCGCGGTAGTAATTCTGACGACGGCCGCCCTTGCGATAGTCCGTTATATTGAGAGTGCCGGGACCGCTGTTAAAAAGCATGTCCCGGGTGTCCTGTTCGAATCTTGGCTCGGCGTGGTCCTGGCAGATGATAAATTCCGAATGAGGGTATATCTCAGTTGTTTTCCTGCCCCGGGCGTAGCCGCTAAGGCCCTGGGCCGCTGTCCGAATGGCCTCGGGGTCAACATCGTATATTAGATCCGGCACCTTTGTTAAACTCGGGCAGCCAAAAATCTTTCTGTCCTTAAGATAATCTATATAGACAATACCCCAATAGGCATCGTTATCGCTGGTTGTTCTAAGACGGCCTCTTGCATCGTACCACAGGAACCGGTTGGCGTTCTTCGGGTCGGCCAGTTTCATGTCATTGTCGCCAAGGTACATTATTATTGCTAATCCGATAGACCTTTGGTTGGATTTACACGATGTCTCCTTTGCGAATTCCTTTGCTTTCCGCATAGCCGGCATCAGAATTGCCAGCAGCAGGGCAATAATAGCAATCACCACCAATAGTTCTATCAGAGTGAAACCTCTTTTCAAATACCTGTTATTGGCTCTTTGTTTGTGATTGTTCATAGGTATGCCTCCCATGCTACTTGCTAAATCAAAAAACAACATTTTTTCCGAACTGATGTTTTCCAAACACGACTGTTTAGCAAAGCTGCTGTGAATATCAGCTCAATTATAATATCAGACATGTCCGTAAATTGCACGTAATTTCTAAATATCTTTTGGCATCGAATTATTGCATTTTGTAGTACAACAATACGGAGGATGCGGAATGATGTTTTTTGTTGAAAGTATTGTTTATGGCCTGTAAGAGACTTAAATTGGAAAATAAGGAGCATTCAGCGAATGTTTTTTGCTTGACGGGAATATAGATAATTTGGTATAAATAATCCCTATGAATATTTGGATTTTTTAGTTTACTCGTGGGATGATTCGTTGTTTTTATTGAGTTAACTTGGGGGAGTAAATTTTGCTATACAATAAGAGATATAAAGTCATATGTAACACTTTATGTTTCTTGTTGAAGGTTATAGCATTGTATTAACATCTAAATATTTGGCTGTAGAAGGAAGGAGGTAGTGGCAAGCCGGGAAAATCATTCTGAGCATCGATAAGCAATCTACGATCCGGAGTTTTTTCAAAGTTTATCAAAAACATTAAGTGTTTTGGTGTGTGGCCGAGAAATATACATAATTAGTAAATTCTTTTAAGGAGGAATATTATGTGCAGAAAATTACTTCTTTGGGTTTTGGTACCGGCTGTATTTACCGCAAATGTCGCCTTTGCAGGCAATGTTATAGAAATCGGAATCACTAACGGCAATGATTCTGTTGAAGAGGAGGCAAGCGGCAATATGTATATGACCAGCAGCGATCTGGAGCTTCCCGATGGGCAGGTAATAGGCCTGATATTTCTGAATGTCGAACTCCCTCAGGGTGCCAACATCATCAAAGCGTATATTGTCTTCACTGTCGATGAGCTTGAAAGCGATGATCCTGTGAATCTTATCATCCAGGGCGAAATGGTTCCCGATGCTCCGCCGTTTGAAGCCGTAGATGGTTATCTTAGAAACAGAACCACAACTAATGCGGTCACGAAATGGTCTCCGGAACATTACCCTACAACAGGTGTAAAAGTTCAAACCCCGGATATCTCTGCTGTCATCAAGGAATTAATCGAACAGGCCGGTTGGGCTTCCGGTAACGCCCTGGCTATAATTATTAGCGATGACCCTGACAATCCATCCGTTGGCTTTAGAACTGTTGTCTCTAGCACTGGGGATCGGGGGGGCGTGTTGCATATAGAATACTCCAGTAAATTTGCTCTCCTGCCCGACCCATCTGATGGTTCCATTTATCGTGACACTTGGGCAAACCTTGGTTGGTCACCGGGAGAAACTGCGGCCTCAAGCAATGTATATTTCAGCGATAATTTTGCCGATGTCCAGGCTGGTGCCGAGGCTGCTTTCCAGGGTAACCAGAGTGAGGCTTTTTTCGTTATCGGCTTTCCAGGACATCCTTATCCGGACGGTCTTGTTCCGGGTGTGACCTACTACTGGCGTGTTGACTCGATTGAAGCCGATGGTACGACAAAATACGAAGGGAATGTGTGGAGCTTTACGATTGCACCTAAAATTGCATATGCTCCAGAACCTGCTGATGCTGCCGAGCTTGTAGATCTAAATCAGAAACTTAGTTGGCAGCCCGCTTTCGGTGCTATATTGCATACCGTTTATTTTGGTGACAATTTTGACGATCTAAACAATGCAGCGGGTGGCCTACCTCAGGGAAATATGAGCTATAATCCCGGAGAACTTACAATGGCCGGGACTTACTACTGGCGCGTCGATGAGTTCGATCCTCCATTCACACACAAAGGTGATGTCTGGAGCTTTACTACTGTAGGTGCCGTTGAGGCCCTGGATCCGCTTAATGGTGCTGTGGATGTATCACAGACACCAACCATTACCTGGATACCGGGAGTATTTGCTGATTCGCATGAGGTCTATTTCGGCGCCGATAAAGATGTGGTGCAAAACGCTGATGCCAGTTCACCTGAGTATAAAGGTACAAGAGCTCTTGACGCTGAGAGCTTTGAACCGGGCCAGCTCGACTGGAATACCGCCTACTATTGGCGTATAGATGAGGTCAATAACGCTAATCCCGACAGTCCCTGGAAAGGAAACATCTGGAGCTTTACTACGGCAAACTTCCTTATCATAGATGATTTTGAGGCATACAATGACATTAATGAAGGTGAACCAGGTAATAACAGGATATATCTTGCCTGGGCGGACGGATTCGACAACCCGGCCATAAACGGTTCTGTCGTTGGTCATGCAAATCCTCCCTTAGCCGAGCAGACTATCGTTCACAGTGGCAATCAGTCAATGCCGCTGGCATACAACAATGGTGTCGGAAAATCAGAGGCGACATTGACACTGTCTTCAAATAATGACTGGACAGTCAATGGCGTCGAAACACTGACAATCTGGTACAGAGGTGATTCCGATAATGCCCCTGAGACTATGTATGTTACCCTGAACGGAAGCGCTAGTGTGGATAATGAGAATCCTGATGCAGCACAGGCTGCCCGCTGGACCGAATGGAATATCCCCTTACAGGCATTTGCCGGCCAGGGCGTGAACCTCTCCAACGTAACTTCGATTACTCTTGGCCTTAGATCGGTTACCGGCGGTACAGGTATGTTATACATCGATGACATTCGTCTCTGTCTGCCTGCACCGTAAGTAGCAAGTTACAATTAATTATTTCGTTACTGTTGTGATCCGTATTAATTCGGGATCTATACCTAATTGGTATAGATCCCTTTTTCAGTGTTTATTGGCTACTGACTATCGTATTTTATTACTCGTGATTCTTGGCTCGTTCAGAAATGTAAAAAAAAAGCCCCGCAATATTTTTATTGCGGGGCTGAATATTTAAGAACCGAACACTATGGTCTCTCTGGCCTGTCACCGGTGTACCACCTGGAGGGACCATTTTCCCCTGTAGTTTCTTCCAGAGCCGTAACGTGTCCGTCAAGCCATAGGATGTTGGCTCGTCCGCCTGTTCTGTCTTCGTCGGAGTATCTAATATTGTGTCTGAATATTTGCCGATAGCTGAAGAAACGACTGCCACCTCGTCGATAGCTGGTCAGATTCTCGGCCGGTGGTGGCCTGTCGCCATTATGAAATCCGTCGCTTGTACCGCATTCCGGTCTTGGCTCGGCGTGGTCGCTGCAAAAAATGAATTCTGAAGTACGGTATATATCATTCGTATTGCGGTGTCTGGCTCTCTCATGATGGTTCAGACCAAACGCTGCGTGCTGAATTGTTTCGGAAGGATCGTCAGCATCGTATATCAGTCGGTTGACACGTATTAAACTCGGACAGCCAAATATTTTCGTTTCTTTCAGATAGTCAATGTAAAAAACGCCCCAATAAGAGCCGCTGGAACCAGCTTTTCGCGGAGTAACGCCGTCTGACTCGAACCACCGAAACTGGTTGGCACTCCCGGTATTGGGGAGTTTACGTTCATAGTCGTCGAGGTACATTTGCACGGCCAGTCCCACGTTCTTCAGATTCGACTTGCAGGCTGTTTCCCTCGCTATCTCCTTGATCTTACGCATCGCAGGCATCAGGATTGCCAGCAGTACGGCAATAATGGCAATCACCACCAATAGCTCTATTAAGGTGAATCCTCTTTTGGTGCACTTTGTGGGGCTTTTTTCGTAAACTTCCATCAATTT
>CAZWME010000089.1:0-9727 GCA_964634515.1 uncultured Pirellulales bacterium
CTTCGATAAGCAGAAAATTGCCTGCGAGATACCGGAGAAGATATGGATAACCGATACGACTTTCCGTGACGGCCAGCAGGCCCGGCCGCCTTATAAGCCGGGGCAAATACTCAGGATTTACGATTTGCTGCATGAGATAGACGGCGGGGCGGGGCTGATTCGCCAGTGTGAGTTCTTCCTGTATTCGAAGCGCGACAGAGAGGCGATAGAGTTGTGCAGGCAGCGCCAATACAAGTATCCTGAGATAACAGGGTGGATAAGGGCTGTGGCCGATGATTTTAAGCTGGTCTCGAAAATGGGGCTGGGCGAAACCGGTATTCTGACCTCGGCGAGCGATTATCATATATTCCTGAAGTTGCGAAAGACGCGGATCCAGGCAATGAACTCATATCTGGATATTGTCAAAACGGCGTTAGACAGTGACGTTATACCCCGCTGCCACTTTGAGGATATAACGCGGGCCGATTATAAAGGATTTGTCCTGCCTTTTGCCGCGGAGTTGATGAAACTTTCAGAAGAATATGATAAGCCGGTCAAGATTCGGCTTTGTGATACACTCGGGTTTGGGCTGCCGTGGGCCCAGGCTTCTCTGCCGCGGGGCGTTCCGAAACTTGTCCATGGTCTTCGTCAGATAGGGGTCCCGTCCGAATGGCTCGAATGGCACGGCCATAACGATTTCCACAAGGTTCAGGTAAACGCCGCGGCGGCTTGGCTTTACGGTTGCTGTGCCGCCAACACCGCGATATTCGGCGTTGGTGAGCGAACGGGCAATCCCCCGCTCGAAGCGATGGTTGTCGAGCATGCCCAGTTGAAGGGGATGACCAAGGGCGTAAACTATGCCGCTATAACCGAGTTGGCTGAGTACGCCGGAAAGGAGCTGGGTTTTGAGATTCCGCGGAACTATCCGTTGGTCGGAAGGGATTTCAATATTACGCGGGCGGGTATTCATGCGGACGGTTTGTTAAAAAACGAGGAAATATACAACTGCTTCGATACCAACAAATTACTTAATCGTCCTGTGGGTGTGGCGATAACCGATAAGACCGGTGCGGCCGGCATCAAACACTGGGTCGAGGCCAGGTACGACATTCAAATCCCCAAGCATGACCCGCGGATAACCAAAATCAAAGACAGAATTGACGCCGAATACGCGGCCGACAGGGTCTCGATGATATCTGATGAGGAAATGTTTGCCTGGACACGGGAAGCTTTTAGTGGTAATCTGCCGTTGTTGAGAGAATAAGCAGAAGCCGGATGTGTGGATGAGTAGATTCGTTTTATAGACAGGTACATGCGTTTACACTGATTATGCCGGATAAAAAAATCAAGGCGGTATTATTCGACCTCGGAGATACCCTGCTGGACTTTGGCAAGCTCAATCCAGGCGAGATTTTTCGTCAGGGTGCCAGATTGTCCTATGATTTTCTCAAAAGCCGCGGTCAGCCGGTCGGCAATTTCAAATATTACTGCCTGTGGAACATGGCGGCACTTCAAATTCGACGCTTGATTTCCAATATAACCAGAAATGATTTTAATTCCCTGGCTCTTTTAAGATGGGCCGGAATGAAAAAAGGTATTCGGCTTGATGGCCAGCAATGGCGGGATTTTGCCTGGCTTTGGTATGAGCCTTTGTACAAAGTCGCCACGGTCGAGCCGGACATAAAAGAGACTCTAACCAGGCTGAAAAATTCCGGCCTCAAGCTCGGTATCGTTTCGAATACTTTTGTCAGCGGCGATTCCCTGGAAAAACATATGGAGCAGGTGGGCATATTGGATTTCTTTGAGCCGAGGATGTATTCCTACGAGTTTAATTTTCGCAAGCCGGACGCCCGGATTTTCAGGCTCGCCGCTGAGCGGATCGGCGAGGCGACCGGGAACATATTATTCGTGGGAGACCGTATTAATATGGACATCAGACCTGCGTTAAGAAACGGTATGCGGGCCGCGCTGAAAACCGCTCATACCAATGCTGGCAAAAAAGTCCCCGATGGTGCCTGGAAAATAAATCACATTTCAGAACTCCCCGCCCTCATAGAAAAAACCAACACTCAAACAGCGTCTAGCTGAACCGTCAATCTTGCGCAAGCTGTCCTGAGAGAAATGTTTTATCATTCTACAATGGCCGAACTCAAGACGAAGGGTATCTGAGGGAGCCTCGGGAAATTACACTTGCTCTATACTTCCTTTTCTTCTTCAGCCTCTTTGGATCATCACGGTTTTTAGCCATTCCTGTGCCATCAATTGTGCTCCTGCCATACTTGGATGAACACCGTCTCCTGCCCAATGGCTCGGAGAAACCTCTTTTACGGCGTCGTCAAACATAGACTGGAATGGAACGAACAGAGTATTAAATTCTTGTGACATCTTCTTGGCAACGGCACGATACTTGTCGAATTCAGGAAACCATTTATCGTTAACAGCACCACAGCTAAGCACAAATGGTTCACATATGACCAGTTTCAGATTTGGTAATGCCTTAAATGTCCGTTCGAGCAATGCTCTGTAGTCTTTTTCGTATTTCTCTACAGTGCCGTCGTAATTACCGTTAAGTGCATGCCATATATCATTAACCCCGATTAAAATACTCAAAATATCAGGCTTGAGATCCAGGCAATCCTTGTTCCACCGATTTGCCAGCTGAAATACTTTATTTCCACTTATGCCTCGACTGTAGATTTTCAATCCATCACCTGGTCGATTAGCTAACAGTTGAGCAGCAATTGAATAGACATAGCCTCTTCCTAATGCATTTTTGTCGTTGGCATTATTTTCTCTTTTTTTGTCACGTCCGGCATCGGTTATGGAATCACCCTGGAATAAGATTACGCTGCCTTTTTTGATAATAGAATTTCTATTATAAGTGGCAGAACTGGAGGCAATGTTACTGCAGCCGGAGAGCATCACCGTCGAGCCTCCTATTGCAGTTGCCGTCAATGATTTAATAAAATTACGTCTTGAGTTCAAATTGCCGTTTTGCATTGTTTATCTCCAATATTCTGCAATAAGTTAATAACCAGTATTTTCTCGGCATTACATTTACCACCCTCATGCCCTGGTAATGCCACGTCTATAAAAACGCCTCACTGTTTAATACAATTGTGTGTCGATAAAATCAAGAAAAATATACAACCGGCTCAGGTGTTTCTGTAAAACGGCGCAAGGCATCAGCATCGCCGCGTTTGAATCTATACAGTAGCAGTCTATCCTCTATCATTTTACTGTTTCAAAGCTCCGGAACTTTCAGTTCTCACTATTATCACGTTTTGCATGCAGACCATAGTCTAAAAAACTTTTAATTTTTCCATTTATATTTTTCACGGGCGCAAAAAAAAGCCGGGCAAAAAATACCCGGCCAGTGAGTTTGCAAGCCAATATTTAGTTACTAAGTGATTTGCGAATCTTATGGGCTAATTCTAATATGCTTTCATAAGTTAAATCCTTGGGAGGTTCCCCGTCGTCACTAAGTTCAGCCATAGCACCCAGCACCAGCCCATCGAACTCTTCTGCGGAGTTTATAGTTGTGTCCGGTATCACGCCCATCCTACGAGTTTGGCCATCATCCGGGTTGCGTCTGATCATAGCGTCATACAGCACGACACCCCTGTTATGATAGCTTTTTCTCGGCGGTTCGGAATCCGGAATGTAGATGCTCCATTCATAGTGAACATCCTTCTTCTTCGTATGTGCGAGATGGCGACCAAAGTAAGTAATGGATTCATTTATCTTCCTATATACATTAAAGTTGGGATGCATAGCATACGGCACGAACTTGAACTCGGGCAAAGGGCCGCCACGCTCAAGATCCTCAAACAAGGCTGCCTGTGAATCTGAGGAGCCGTCGCCTTTGATGCTCCAGGCCACGATAACACTGCCGTCCTCGCCGAGTGTGTAACGAAAATATATCTTCATATCGGGCGCAGTAGGCACAGCAGTTGTGAAATACGGACGCGCGTCAGGCGCATCCATCTTGCAGGTTGTAACCGTGTAACCACTGGGCGGTTTCATGCTAAAGATGTCATCGGATAGGGGTTTGTCGCGTTCGATGCACGTTATCATATACTCGTGCCACTCGTGCTCATTCTCGTTCAGCAATACGAAGGAACCTCGATTTCCATCTTTCATTCTCTTCTCATCAAAATAACGATCATAGAAATATCTTCTGAAATAGCGCCCCAATTTCCCCGTCTCCGGATTTATCGAATATTTGGTTATCCGCCTTGAATTGTTTTCCTTCTTTTCCCATATGTCAAACATTGCCCCATCGATTTCTTCTTGGCCCACTCTTTCGAAACCTTCCAATTGATCGGTCCCAAGATAAAAGTGCCTCAAAAACTTGTCTCTCTCTTCGAGGGTTCTCATTATGAATCTGATCCGAAAGGGAGTGCTTCTGAGATAGCTGATAGTCTTGTCTGTATGGTCGATGCTCATTCTATATGTCGTATCGGAAACGTCCTCGTATTCCCTACACGTGTCAGAAAATCCGCCCTCTCTTGTTCTGAGTCGATAGACTACCCTTTTACGAAAGCGCAGATTATCAAAATCGACCCAGTACTCCACGGGACACGAGATGGGTTTTTGTCCTTTCAGGTGGTACGTGCAATTCCCTTTGACATGGAGCGTCTTTGCATCACGAAGCAATCCCGGTACATCGCTAATTCCATAAGCAACGCCGTTCGAGCCCGTCCCACCAATTAAATTCAGGACCAGGAGGAGGCTGATAATTATTATAACAGCAGCGGCAATTTTGCTTATTCTACTTTTCATGATTATTCTCCATATATTAGCCGTTTCGCCAGTGACCTGTCTTTTCGATTTGTCCAGCTTTCTCAGCAGCTTTTCAAGAATCCTGCCATGTATCTGGTCGCCGGACTCGACAGCTAATTTCTTAATTGATTGTTCTATATCTTTGGTTGATTTCATTTTCCTTCTCTTTGTCAGATAAAAGTGTTCGAAGCTTCTCCAGGCCGTATCGGTACCTACTCTTTGCGGTGTTGATCGAGATTCCCTGCAAGTCGGCTATTTCTCTGAACTTCATGCCGCCTCGAAGATGCAGCATTATTACTTCTCTTTGCTCGTACGAAAGCTGTGCAATCGCGTGATTCAAATGCCTCGCCTCTTCACCGAAGATGGCATAATGTTCCGGCTCATTCCTGTCCAAAACCGTTGCTGTCGCTTCATCCAGTTCACACGGCTGTGATCGTCTTGCTCTCAGCTTGTCACGGGCAAGATTTACCACACAGGTTGCGAGAAAGTTTTTAAGACTTCCAGCGAGCTTAAATTTCTCTCTGGATTCTATAAACTTACAGAAAACATCGTGCACTACGTCCTCAGCCGTGTTTACATCTTCCAAAAGAGCCGCTGCAAGGGCCAGCAAATAGTCACCATACTTGCGGTAAATCCGGCACAGAGCCTCACTGCTGCCACACTTGAATTTCAATATCAACAGCTTGTCTTCCAGCATTCAGTGCTTTCCCGACCAAACAAAGAACGTTCTTCTCTTATTACACGAACCAATACCCTGTTTTGGCTTATACATTATCAGAAATTTGTTCCCGTTCTTACAGTTTTTCAGAAAAGAAATAAAAAAGGCCGAGAGGAGAATCGACCCGACTCATGAACGGACGTACCTCTTCCGCTTTTTCAATCTTTATTTTTGTTTGCAAATAGTATGAACGGTCAACAGGTTCGACTTGTAATTGAACCGGATTTCGTTACGCCGGTAGAAGGCGGACCGAAGGCATCTGGGTGGTAATGGACCTGTACGAACTACCCAGCCTGATAGAGAAAAACAACGCCGGGCATGAGAAAAGTACCGTACACCTTAATTTCCCCCGTACACCTTAATTTCCCACGGGCATGAAAAAAGTACCGTACACCTTAATTTCCCATGGGGCCTTCCTCAAGGAGAGCTATCCTACTGAATTAACGCATAAGATGACAGAGCCTTGTCAATGCTCACTGGCTGAGCCGGTGGATTACGTC
This sequence comes from uncultured Pirellulales bacterium, assembly GCA_964634515.1. Taxonomy (GTDB): domain Bacteria; phylum Planctomycetota; class Phycisphaerae; order Sedimentisphaerales; family Anaerobacaceae; genus NIOZ-UU13. Next base: position 5,983 of record CAZWME010000089.1, read on the forward strand.
ATTATGTTTAGCCTTATGGTGAAGCATAAAAAAGAGGATTGCTAAGCCTCGGGTACAATTGTTTTACTGTCTAATTGCATAGAAGCGACGTAAACTTGTTGGCCTTGAAGATGAACCAATTGCTTCATTTGAACCTATGTAAAGCTTGTTGCCATTTTCAATTCGGAAAATTTCATATAGTTTATCTCCCTTGGAACTTATACCGGGTGCTCCGGTAATATCTTTTGTGACATTGACTTGCCAGTCCGAATAGCCTAAATATTTCATCCGGTTTACTTTGTTAACAACCTCCATTGTATGAAAAGTCATTGTAATTGATTTAACTGTATAATCTATATCCTTCACTCCTGGAAGTGTTGTGGATATACGATGGATAGCATACGTACCCGTGAATACCAAGCTGCTGGATTTTATATTACAATTTTCGTCTTGATAGTCTATACGCTCAATTTTAACGGTATCTCCCGAATAACGGAATGTCGTTTGTTGGTGCTTTACCTCTCCATCTTGCACGACCTGTTGACATGAGTCCCGCCATGTTCCTCCTATTGAGACCTGGCGATAGAGGTTTTTCAAGAAACCGGATGAATAAACCTCAATCCCATTTATGGCATTATTCTTCTTGTTGAGCCAAAAACTAAGGCCCTTGTCTTTGTATGTGAGAGTGTACTCGCCCCCAGAATCTATGAGTATAAAATCATGACCAAACGTCTGTATGATATCCTCCTTTGAGTCACCCATTTTCAATCCGTTGGCGAATCGGTAAAACGGTTTTTTAATTAAAATCCCCGTGACAGAGCCATCCTGCATGAAAAACCATAGATCGTAGTATTCGATATAATAGGTGTTCGGCAGGTTGTCTGGGGCGAAACCTTTGCCCTCGTAACCAAAACTCTCCGGCTCTCCCCGACGTGCCAACACATCGTCTTTGCTCGTACCTAACAGGTAATCACCTACACGCACGTCAGGCACAATGATCCCCCGTGCAGACGATCCCAATATCTCATTGACGATATGGTCCGGTTCATCAACTTGTAGTTGTTCATCTTTCATCACCCATCTGTCGCCGGATTGATAATCAATGGATCTCGCCATGGTCATGATATTGACGGTCCATCGGGTTCCCGCTCCATTCTCAACTTCAATCTCGCAGGGAACATATAAAATATGCTGCCATGTTTTAAAGGGCCTGGGTTGCCCCATGGAAACAACTCTGACGAGTCTGGTGCCGAGTTCTTCTTCGATAAAGTTTTCCATCGTGTCACCGGGTTCGCCTTCCATGAGTCTGCTGACTTTATCATAATCCCGGGCTATGGTCGCTTCCAGGCACTGACGCACCACTTCTACGGCCACCTCATGGTCGCTCATGGCCTCTTTTTTTATGCCTACCAGCGTATTTGCTTTATCAATAATGAGGGTGTCTTCCGGTATGTCGTTGAACTCAAACAGTTCCGGATCAATAGGCTGATTGTACGCCAGAAACTCAACTCGCATTTTGAACTTTTCCCCCTGTTCATCGAGATCATACTCATCAAGCTGGGTGACAAGCTTGGTATCAGGATCAACGAGCAACTCCAGCCGTGACTGATTGTCACGATCCAGTACTTCAACGACTTCAACATAAATTAGGTCTTCATGCTCAGAATCATCGATGGTCACAACATATCGTTCTTTATTCTTTGAGGCATCATGGAGTTTCTGCTGCATGAATTTTGGGTCATAGCGTTTGAGAAAACCTTGCACTTTTTCTTCTGCATCATTAACTCTATATATAAACAGCTTGTTTTGTAATGGCTTCCATATTTTTTCAACGCCATTATTCCAGACCAAATAGTACTGAGCTTCACCGCCTTCGTTTAAGAGGCCTTCATATACATCCACACGAAGATGGGTCAAGCGGCCGGTAGCATCATATTTGATCCAGCTCTCCCCATATTCCTTTTTACCCTTTCCGTGCTCATCACCTGTTGCTCTTATATGAAGTGTTCGTATAGTTTGAATGGCTGCGATTGTTTGGTCAACCGCATAGGCTGGGGTTGCGGATTTTTCTATTAGAGTCACGCCAACTACAACTGCTAAGATTACTGCCGCGACTGCGGCTATTTTTGTTATTCTGCTTTGCATGATAATTCTCCATATATTCGACGGTTCGGCAGAACATAAAGCCTCGCCACCGATTGTTTGTGATTCGAAAATTTGTATTTCGCTCTGATGAGTTTTTTTCCATTTATCAAAATCGAACTTTGGTTTCTCACGACCGATACTCCGTGAGATAAATTCGTCTAATTTGTTATTATTCTTTGGAGCTTTCATAATTGGTTCTCCGGAAAACCATTGTGCTTCAAATATTTTGCCATGTTTCGCTTTGCCCTTGTAATTCGACCGTTAATCGAACCCTTGGAAATACCTAACACAGAGCCAATTTGCTCATAAGACAAGCCGTTGTAGAAGCGCAAGACCATCAATTCTCTGTCAGAGACAGACAACCGCTCAATGGCCCGGCGAATCAGTTTTCTGCTTTCTTCGTGGTTATTGTTCCGAGCTTGTGAAAGATCATAGGTGATAATTTGCCTGGCTTTGATTGCAACCATATCCTTAGCAACATTCCTGCAAATCGCGGCCAGCCACGATACAAATCTCGTTTGGTTCTTCAGCTTTCTCAGGCTTATAAGCGCCCGGGCGAAACTTTCCTGTGCGGCATCCTCGGCTAATTGATGGTCTCCCAGAACAGAGTATCCGATCGCCACCATAGCGGGATAATACCGCTGGCACAATTCACCGAAGCTCTCGATGTCACCGTTAAAAGCAGCTTCAACTAATTTTATTTCTGATTCGTCCGGCACGTTCTAAAGGTTAACCTCAAAATCTTATTAGTGCTGATTCAGCATTCATTATATTGTCTGATTTTACACCCAAAGTAAGCGCTAAAAAAATTATTTTATTCTTATTTTAGATAACCCGGTATGCAGGGCCTGATTGGCACAAATAGTATTGAAAACCGGGCTGATTTAGCCCGTTGTCTTGCAGTATCTTGGGCGAGAGTCGTGTATGTTCTTGGAAGTTTGACAAATCATGATTCTCAGGTTCTCAGGACCCCAACAGGTTAAGACCCGTATGCTATACAATCATTGTCTTCTGAATCCAGGGTAATAAGGAACAATCTTGTGGTATTTATTACTCTTGAGAGGGGGACCATCCTCCATGATGACTTCGTCCATCGACATCGATAAAGCTGTATTGCTGTCCAGTTTTTTCTGTTAAGATTTCAGCGTCCTTACTGCGAACATTATAGAAATTTACTATTTTGTATTTCCCATGAAAACCCCCTCTCGATTTGCTTTCTTTCGCGATACGTTCTAAGACAGGTATTAATTCCGAACCATATATCGGTTCAATTGCAGTTACTGCTTGTTCTGGTATGTTTGATAAGTGGCTTTCGTTGTCCTCTTTTGCTGCCAAATCCAGCCTTCTTACAGCTTCAGCAATCCACAACTTTCTGGCAAGCACACCGTGATGTTCAACAACTTTGAAGCTCGACCTGTCTTCCGGCCTTGGTTGTGGTCTTTGTTGAATCTCAAACCAATCAAGAACTGCCTTTGAGACTGTGGCAATGTCATTGTAATAGCTGCGTGAATCAACCTCTAATCGAACAGCTATACGAGCAGCAACGTATGTAATTTCCCTATACCGCTGTGGGCTTGAAATCTTGTCTTGTTTTATTAATCTATCCAGGGCTGCCAGGGCT
>CAZWME010000089.1:9737-11014 GCA_964634515.1 uncultured Pirellulales bacterium
TTCTCGGCTACCAATAGTTTCTAATGTTTGTATTGCTTGCCCAAAGATAGGGCCGCTTTGTATTTTATTGATTAAAACGTTGATAGTCTCAGCATCATTCAGAAGTGTCATAGGCCCATAGGAAGCTGGTAAGCCATTTCTTACAATTTCTGAATTTTTCTCATAGTCTTTGCCAAACCTTGCTAATGCAGCCGCAAGCCACAATCTGTCCATCTCACTTAGTCTCTCTCTGCCCTCCATATCTTCCAGAATGGCAAGTGCACTGGAATCATTGATCTTGCCCATAGCTTCCGCTAAGGCGGCAACAGATGCCTTTTTTTCCCTCGAAGCTTTGAACAGTACCGGTAAGGCGTCATAGCCTCGGATATTTCCCAGAGATATTGCTGCTACGTTCCGTGCTATAGGATTCTCAGACCCTAAAAGTGCTTCACTCAACGCCTCTCCCGACCCTTTGCCACCTGTTTCTTTTAGTAACTTTGCTGCTTTGTAAACATTTAGCTGCATATGTCCTTCTCTTGGCGGTTCCATTAGGATTTCTTTGTAAAATAGTATCTTGATGTCCGTAGGGATTTTCTCGTGAGAGACTTTACTAATGTCATACAAAAGATAATCTTGTGCCATCTCTAAAATTGGCAGTAAATCAATTGTTTCTTCTGCAGTCTCCTCACTTGGCTCTGCCTTTAATAATGCCAGGAGAGCCAAACGAAAAGAATGGGAATCCCTGCTGCCCAATCTAAGTAGATGTCGTTCCGTTCCAGTCACCATTGGCACCATAGGCATATCCGTCCTTGAATCCGTTAATCTTGAGGGAATAGTTGATGTATCCATTCCTGAATCTGTTAATCTTGAGCAAATAGAATGAATATATTCTCTTACAACTTTAGCCGCCTTTTCCCCGCCAATTTCACCAAGTGCCTGGATTGCAATATTCTTTCTTTCACGGTCCTCTTCACCGTCAAATGTAATCGCCCAGGCCAAATCATCAATAGCTCCTTCGCCCAACTCCGCCAAAGGTAAAATCCATCGTTTTCTTATGCCTTCTTGGGTGTTTTTAGATAGCCTTACGGAATACAGGATATCCGCAGCAGGCTGGTTGAACGGATCTGTTTTGGGCGCAATAGAACCTAATGCTTTTATAAAAGCATACCAGGCCTTATAGTCCTGTTTGCCATTTGAGAGAATATTCTCTACTTGTTTCAATTCGTTATAAACGGCTTTGTCTCAATCCTGATCGGCTCAGGATTTGCTATCCGACTAATTGGTTTACAAGGTGTATA
>CAZWME010000090.1:0-6968 GCA_964634515.1 uncultured Pirellulales bacterium
TCTCCGAAAAGACGCAACTTCGGCGGCTGTCCCACCTTAAGGTGTATGTCGCTCGCCCGTGTTTTGATAGCGGCCTTGAAATACTTGTTCAATTCCTGCTCATGCTCAGAGTTTATTTGGCTTTCAATGGGTAGTTTCATGGGTATAATTACCCCTAACTCCAAAGTATTGAAACTAATTATTATTACCACAGCCGGTTTAATTAACGGTTGTGGCCCGGCAGAAAAAACTCTTACCGTAAGATTTGTAAAGACAAAACCTTATATAATTATAATATAAAATTTTCAGCACATTGTCAAGCTTGATGCTTGAACAATATTGATTTTCAGCTCAAATTTCAGACCAAGTGTGTCCGCTGTCGCTTACTGCCTGCTATAAGGGCTTTTCCGGCCTCAATCGGCCAATGGTGGCGCTTGGAGAAAAACTGCAATTCTTTTCAAATAAATATTTGACAAGACGGTGATATCGTGTTAGAGAATTGGGGACATTACAAGGAAGTAATCTAAATACAGGGGTGGCCTTATGGAATTGGAGAAAAGAGAGCTTTCAGGCAGAGAAAAGGATGAAGCGTCAATAAAACTCCTAAGAAAACTTCGGGAGCAGTTGTACTCTTCCGATGCATCGAACAGACGGCGAGCTGCATATAAATTGTCCTGGATGCAGGAGGATGGATTAGACATCTTAAAAGCTGTCTTGTTTGGGAATTGTCCCGTACCATCGAAAAACGCTGCTGCTTACGGTCTTAGAAAAATGCGGGGCAGAATGAAAAAAGTGGCTCTGGAGGTTTTGGAGCAGGGCCTCAAACATCGCGATAATTCTATCAGAGGGATATGCAGAAATGCGCTGCAGATGTTAGGGCAGAAAGTACCAAAAATGGCTGCTCCCAAAAAACCGCCGGTATCGCACTTGGCAATTCGTGAAATTCCGACAAAAAGAGGCCCGGGCAGAAGGGTAATTACCAGGCGAACACGCAGATAATAACTTGCGGAAAATATAGGAATCTTCTTGAAACAACAAAAGCATGCAGCTAAATTCCAACCTCTGTGCTTATGTCGCTAATAGTAATGTTAAAGTCATATAAATTGCGACGCTTATCGAATCGTTTGCCGTTGTAACTAACGGGCCTGAGCTTATAGCCGGGTCTATATGGATTCGGCGGAATAAAAAAGGTAGAAACAAACCAAGCGTTGTCGCTACCATTATTGCTGAGAACATAGCCGTCCCGAATGCAAACACAAGCTGGATGGACTTTATTGTGCTTTCCGGAGTGTTCACTTGAAGCAATATAGCGCATACCGTACCACCTATAACTCCGCAGCTCAGAGCCACGAGAACAGCGATGCGCACTTCACGCGCAAAAACCTGGCTGAGTCTCAATGCTACAAGGTGACCGGTTGCAAGTCCCGAAACTACTATCGCCGATGTTTGCAGGCCGGCGTTCCCGCTGATAGCCGCAATCATTGGAACAAAAGCAACTGCTGCTGCGTAAAGAACAGATAAACCTTCCATTTTATTAAATTTATCGTAGAAAAACAGAAGGACAAGAGTTGTTACTCCCGTGCCGATTAAACAAGGTAAAAGCCACGTCATCCGGATACGTGCCGCGTTAAAAACTGAAAAAGTGTCAAGCTCATCCGCGTCCGTACCTGCCATTGTGTACATGTCTTCTGCAGCCTCTTCCTCCGCGACCTCGATTATACGATCTGCCGTGATTCGCCCAACCAGCTTTTTGTTTTTCTTCAGAACCGGCGCTACAATTAAATCATTCTTGCTGAATATGTTCCTTACTTCCTCCTGGTCCATATCGACAGTAACATAAATTGTATCAGGGTCAACTAAGTCACCTATCCTTGTTCCTTCCGAGCGGGTCAACAGAAATCTAAGCCGAACGTCACCGACAAATCTACCGACCTTGTTAACAATATACACGGAAAAGAAATCTTCATCAATTTCTGCAGAACGAATCTTATTGACAGCCTCAGCGACTGTGGCATCCTCGGATACACTTATTAAAACCGGATCCATAATGCCACCGGCTGAATCCTCCGAGTAGCTCATCAGCTCTTTAATTTCGGCCGATTCGGTCGGAGATATGCTTTCGAGCAGTTCAGCCCTTTCTTCTTCGGGAAGTTCCGAAAGAATGTCCGCCGCGTCATCAGGATCAAGCTCACTGACAAGTCTGCTTAGTTCTTCATCTTTGAGCAGTTCGAACAGCTCTGCTCTGGTCGCCTCGTCAACTTTTTCCAGAACCTCCGCCGAAGTTTGCTTGTCAATAGCATCGAAGATAATACGTCTTTGCTCGTTATCAACGAATTCCACGACTTCTGCTATGTCACTGCTCCTCTGATTGCTGAGCAGCTCGGTCAGCGCCGATTTGTCTTCGGATTCGAGGAAAGGCTCGATTTGATGCACTAATTGTTGTTGTCCATCTGCCATTAAACCTCTTTAGTTGTTTCTGCTTCATTCAAGATACGGCTTACAAACTCACCCGCCTGTAGTACAAAATAACCCAATTTCTTTTACTAAGCAACAACTTTACTTAAACAAATCAGTTTTATTGAGCTTTGAGTTATCAGGAACATCAAGCCGAAAGGCGGGACCTTTGATGCTGAATGTTTTTGGAATGATTAATCAGGTGGTTCGTACTTAGTCTAAGGCGTATGCTATTCGCTGTTATCGAGGATTGTCATAAACGCTTCCTGCGGTATCTGAACGTTACCAACGCTTTTCATCCGCCTTTTTCCTTCTTTTTGTTTTTTAAGGAGCTTCATCTTGCGCGTTACATCTCCGCCGTATAACTTTTGAGTAACATCTTTGCGAAAGCCTTTGATGGTTTCTCTTGCGATGATTTTGCCCCCGATAGCGACCTGCAAAGGGATTTCAAACTGATGCCGGGGTATAGCTCTGCGCAGCTTTATTATCAGCTTGCGGCCGCGTACCTCTGCTTTACTTCGATGGACAATCAAACTCAGGGCATCTACCGCAACCTTGTTTACAAGAATATTAATCTTAACGAGGTCGCTGGCCTGGAAACCTGTAAACTCGTAATCCATCGTTGCATAGCCTCGGCTGATACCTTTGAGAAGATCATAAAAATCATATACGATTTCGGCAAGAGGGGCTTTATACTCAAGCATTACTCTGGTCGTGCTCAGATAATCTGTCTTTAAGAGCTTGCACCGCCTCGACTCCGCAAGTTTCATAATCCCCCCGATTGTATCTGTCCCGGTTATAATCTCAAGGCGTACAAAAGGTTCGCGAAGCTCTTCGATGTGACTCAGATCAGGCAGTTGACCGGGCGATTCTATCCTCTTAATGACACCGTCCTTTGTCAGGATCTCATAACTAACCGTCGGGGCGGTCTGAATTACCTCTATATCATTCTCGCGCTCCAGCCGTTCCTGTACTATCTCCATATGCAGCAGGCCAAGGAAACCGCACCGGAAACCAAACCCAAGTGCCGGTGAATTCTGCGGGCTGAATGAGAAGCTGGCATCATTAAGAGTAAGCTTGTCAAAAGCGTCCCTCAGCCTTGAATAATCCGTGTTATTACCCGGATAAAAATCTGAAAATACCATCTGCATCGGTGCTATATAACCGGGTAAAGGTTTTGATGCCGGTTCGGTATAATCTGTAATTGTATCTCCTATTGTCACGTCAGCCAGCTCGCGGATATTTGCGATAATATAGCCGACCTCTCCTGTGCCGAGCCTGTCAACCGCAGTCATCTCAGGTTTGAATTTGCCCAGCTCGGTAATGGTATAAGTTCTGCCGCTGCGCATAAAGCTGACTTTTTGTTTTATATTCAGGCTGCCGGCAAAAACTCTGACATAACATATCACGCCCCTGTACTGGTCACAGTGACTGTCAAAGATTAATGCCGCGGTAGGCTCATCGCTTTTGTCTTCCGGCGCAGGAAGAAATGTCACAATGGCCTCGAGAAGCTCATCAACTCCCAGTCCGCTCTTTGCGCTTATCTTAAAACACTCATTGGCGCTGATGCCGAAAACATGTTCGATCTCTTCGGCAACCCGGGCGGGATCTGCTGCGGGCAAGTCAACCTTGTTGATTATGCTTAAAAGTTCAACATTATTTTCGACCGCCAGATAAGCATTGGCCACGGTCTGTGCCTCGACGCCCTGACTGGCATCGACCACGAGCAGGGCACCCTCGCAGGCAGCCAGTGCCCGTGAAACCTCATAATGAAAATCAACATGACCCGGGGTGTCAATCAGGTTCAGCATGTATGTTTTGCCCTGATGTTGGTAATTCATCGTTACCGCTGAGGCCTTGATGGTTATTCCCCGTTCGCGTTCGAGGTCCATATTGTCAAGAAGCTGATCGAGCTTTTGACGTTCGCTAATCGTGCCGGTCAGCTCAAGCATACGATCAGCCAGAGTGCTCTTGCCGTGATCAATATGCGCTATAATCGAAAAGTTTCGTATATGTTCCGTACTCATCACTTATGTTTTCAAATGTTACCGGGACCTGAATTTGTATAAAACATTACCCTGCTCGGGCGGATATAATATTAATAGATTGCACGCCTTTGTCGACGCCTGTCGACTTTTTTTAACAGCCTTTTGCGGATTCTAATCGAAGATGGGCAAATCTCTACAAGCTCATCTTCTTGAAGATACTCCATTGACGCCTCAAGACTCATCTTTCTTGTGGGCCTTACCCTGGCGGCGTCGTCTTTGCCCGACGCCCGGACATTGGTAAGCTGCTTGCTTTTCACGACGTTAACAGGTATGTCCTTTTCCTTGCAGTGTTCCCCGACTACTTGTCCTTCATATACTTTTTCTCCTGGTTCAACAAAAAATATGCCCCGGTCGTATAAGGCGTCAAGCGCATAAGCAGTAACTTGTCCTGTTGTGGTTGCAATCATAACGCCGGCCTTTCGCTGAGGTATTGCTCCCCTCATCAGCTCGTATCTTTCAAACGTATGATGCATAACCGCTCTGCCCTGTGTCGCATTCATCATCCTGGCGTTAAGACCGAACAGTCCCCGCGAAGGTATAAAAAATTCCATGTGTATAAAATCGCTTGCACCGCTTTTGGAATCTATTTTAATTATTTCGCTTCGTCTGTCGCCCAGAAGACTCATCACGGAATTCTGGCAATCCAATGGGCAGTCCACAGCAAGTAATTCTATCGGCTCATGACGCTTCTCATCGATTATTCTCAGAATTACATTCGGCTTACCCACACAAATCTCATACCCTTCGCGCCGCATATTTTCCAGCAAAATCCCAAGATGCATCAGCCCTCTGCCCGAAACATTGAATTCTTCCGGACTCTGCCCGGCTTCGACCCTTAATGCAACGTTCTGCTGAAGCTCCTTTTCAAGTCTTTCACCAATCTGCCTGCTCGTTACATATTTGCCGTCTCTGCCCGCGAATGGCCCGTCGTTAATCCTGAATGTCATTGACATCGTCGGCTCATCGACGGGGATAACCGCAAGCCTTGAAGGTTTATCCGCACAGGCAATCGTATCACCAATCTCAACAGGATTAAGCCCTGATATCGCACATATATCACCGGCCTGAACGTGTGAAACCTGCTTTCGGCCAAGCCCGTGAAACTGATGAATCTGCATAACTTTTTGCTGTGTATGCAGACCTTCTGAGTCGATGACAGTCACTTTCTGGCCTTCGCTTAGCCGGCCTGCAAAAATCCTGCCTATTGCTATACGTCCGACATAATCCGAATACTCCTGACTGGTTACCAGCATTTGAAGAGGAGCATCATGGATAATCTCCGGGCAGGGAACATTATTTATTATAGCGTCGAATATCACCTGCATATTGTCGGTTTTCTTATCAATGTCCGTCGTCGCCCACCCGTCTCTTGCCGATGCATATATCAATGGAAAATCAAGAGTGTCATCATCGGCCCCAAGCTGAACAAGCAAATCGAATACTTCATTGACAACATCATCAGGCCTGCTGTTTGTCCGGTCAACCTTGTTGATAACAACTATGGGCCGAAGCTTATGCTCAAGCGCCTTGCTCAATACAAATCTTGTCTGGGGCATAGGACCTTCAAAGGCGTCAACCAAAAGCAGCACGCCGTCTGCCATTTTCAAAACACGTTCAACCTCCCCGCCAAAATCAGCATGTCCCGGCGTGTCGATTATATTAATTTTATATTCGTTATCTTTACTGTCCGTATAGTTAATCGCACAGTTTTTGCTTAAAATTGTTATGCCCCGCTCCTTTTCCAACGGGTTCGAGTCCATAATCAATCCGTGCTCGCCGCCGGCCAGCTTATCAAGGTCCTCCTGCCGAAACATACCCGACTGGTACAGAAGCTGGTCAACAAGCGTCGTCTTGCCATGGTCAACATGGGCAATTATAGCCACATTACGAATATAGTCTGAATACATAAAAAACTCTCAAAAGGGAATAGTAGGGAGTACTGAACTATCCGGTTCTTGGTTTAATCATTGCTGTCGAAAAAGCTATTCTACATTATTCTTTCTCGATGTCAATGCAAAACTGTTGTTTATTTAATCAATGAAAAAGGGGCCTATACCGAGTAGGTATAGGCCCCGAATTGACGCGATTCTGTGAAATTAATCACATAATCAATTTCACGCTAAATCCAGGTTTAAGGTGCAGGTCGATACAACCTGATATCATCGATGTACATCGTTCCTGTACCTCCGGCCACCGGGTTGCTCTTGTTGCCAAGACCAATACTAATAGTATTAACACTGGAAAGATTCACTCCCTGATCTGCAAAGCGCGTCAGGTCGATAGTCCATTGGGTCCAGGTCTCTATCTGTGTTGCCGTAAGATTATCATTAGTTACTACTGCATTGCCGTTGAGAGCAACAAACAAGGGCACGACAGCATTAGCCGCTTCACCCCTGAACCAAATCGTCAGTACTCCAACGCCTTCTTCTGTCCAGTTTCGCAGGTTGGTCAATGTCAAGGTCGCCTCAGAGAGCCCCACACCGTTGT
>CAZWME010000090.1:6978-10965 GCA_964634515.1 uncultured Pirellulales bacterium
CGTTGTCGTAGATAAGCGGTATCGACTTACTGCCGCTGTGAACGATGGTCTGTTCGTAAAATGGAGGATTCAAATGACCAGTCTGAGAACCGTTTGCCGGGTCGTTGTATCCGTCCACCCAGGCGTTATAAATCCTGTTACTGCCGGGTTCATCGTCATTAATGTCATTGTAGCTCTCAATATCGTCCACGATAAGATAATCAGCTACCGAAAAGCTCCAGGTTGAACCTGTAGTAATAGACCCGTCGTTATTGTTCTCATCAACTCGCCAGTAGTATGGTCCGCTGCCCCATTCAACGCTGTCTGCAGGCAGAGTAAGGCTCGTACCACCTTGTCGGACCTGATATATGCCGGTCGTATCGGATGCATCGGCGTTACTCACGGCGTCTTTATCGGTACCGAAATATACATCATGCTCAGCCGCCTCATCTCCAGCAGACCAGCTAAGGGGTTTTCTCGCCTCTATGATATCCACTGTTGATTTATTATTCGGATTCGGGTTCCAGGCGGCTAATGGGTCGCCTCTCATAAGTTCCTTAACTTGATCCGCCGTCAGAGCCGAATCGTAGAAGCGAACTTCGTCCACCATGCCAAAATAAAAGTCACTCGGTGCGGAGTCCCATTCCTGGCCTATTGACCATCGTGTTTCTGTGGTTATATCGACGGAGGTTGTAACCGTGCCTACCTCAACTCCATCGGTGTATATACTTATTCTTGACCCCTTCATGGTGAGCGTTATCATATGCCATTGGTCGTCATTGACAGTAGGGGGAAATTCTACATCGGGACCATCATCCACCCACACATTCCCATTGTCGATGCCAAACTGAAGAACGTGACTGCCACCATCATTAGATGCAATCACATTGCCCTCTCCCGGCTGCGTGGTTCGGATCCATACACTAAGCGTTATATCGTTGCTTGTTATGTCATCAACTACACTGTCAATTGAGACATAATCGCCGTCCAAATCCAGCGCACCGCCTATGAAACCTTCCACCCGTTCCGGGTCTCCTCCGATATCACCGTCATTGCCGTAACCTGAAAAGTCAATGACTGTATCGCCACCGGCTTCGTCAAACTTCCAGTAGCCGATGAGATTCGGATCGGTAATGGCGATAATTGGTAAGGTTTTGAAACTCCAGACATCGCCTTTATGCGTTGCGGCTGCATCAAACTCATCGACCCGCCAGTAGTAAGTCTTGTCCTTTTCGAGCGTGCCGGGAGTATAGGTTGCAGCAGCCTGTGGAAGTCCACCGGCGGCATTGCTCACGTCGTCGAAATTATCGCCGAAATATACGGTATGTAATTTCGAACCAAAGCCTGGCGTCCAGCTAAGCTGAACTTCCGGGACGACATACTTGCCACCATCAGGCGGATTGGGTAAATAGGCCTTCTTGGAGGGCACCATGAAACTCCAGACACTGCCTGTAACCTTGGTACCATCGGTCTCAACCTCATCGATTCGCCAGTAATATGTCGCTCCGAGAACAAGACCTTCCGGATAAGGCATACCGGGAAAGCCGGCAATTAACATTGCCGATGCTTGGTTGCCCTGGAATGCGCTTTCGGCGCCAGCCTCAACATCCGCTAAATTGTCGCCCATATACACATCGTGCGAGACCGCAGATTTTCCCGGGTCCCACATAAGGGTAACCCATGTGTCATCAATTAGGGCACCATCAGCCGGGTCCGGTTCCGAAGCATATGGAACGGCAATTTTGAACATCAGCTTTGCATAATTGTTAGCCAAAGCACTTCGAATATCGGTCGATGGATTGGTTTCGTCGTCCCTGATATATAGTACCAGGGCATCGCCGTTGGTCCAGCCGTCCTGGTTGATTATCTCGTTGATAACCGAGGCGATATTCGGCGTTTTCGATGCTTCTGTTGCCTGGACGCTGGTCCAGTCCGGTATGTCGGACCACTTGACCTCCGCAGTTGTTTTGGGATTTCTGTTATCGTAAAATTGCTCGCCACTTTCAAATCCACCCGGATTGAGCTGCAGCAGACCATTAATAATAAGATTTACTGTATCACCGCTTAGCTTCTGGTCATCAGCCGTGAACTGAACATAGGCTTCAGAAACCTGCTCACCCTGCTCAAAGGGGATATCCAGAAAACGCAGGCCTATTATTTGTTTGTTATCCGTCGCGCCATCGCCTTCATAAGGCATCTCAAGGTCGCTGCTGCCACGACTATCCGCACCGCCATCGACTAAGGCCTCACCATCATCATTGCTTCCGGCGATCGTGCGTTCTATCACGATTGCGCCGAAGACTGCATTTGAGCTGACTAGGCTCACAACCAGAACAAAAGAAGTCAACAAAATTAATTTCTTACACATCATACTACTCCTTAAAACTTAATACGGATTTGTGCTTTGGTTACATGCCAAAGCGCCTGTTGTAAACAATAAATAACTTTAAATAAAACGACCGATAATAAGTTTTGCACTCACCACAATCTTTCTATGTGTACATTGAGATAATTCGTTAAGAATTGACCACTACCTCCTTCCTTCAAATGACAAATATTTACCGTCTGTTGAAAAGTAAATAATCTATCTCCGAAGCATACAACTTCGGTGGCCTAATCTTCTATTTGTTGGCCTGTCTTGGCCGTTTACGGGCACAAGTTTCACCAATTTTAAATATAACAAATTATCCACCTTGCCGTCAAGGATAAAATGGATTATTTAGCGTAATTATGCTTTCTCAGAAATGAGAATATTATGGAGGTCATATCCGACAGATATTGTCTATCTTTGTGGATGTACAATCATATAGCTCAATAAATTATTAATCTTAATGCAAATGAAAAAGGGGCCTATACCGAGTAGGCATAGGCCCCGAATTTAATACATATCTGCAATATCAACCACACAATTTTAATTGCGGGTCAAATCAGACGGCTTACAGTGCCGGTTCTTATGGAAGAGGATATAGACGAATATCATCATAGTACATCATACCTGCACCACCTGCCACCGGATTGCTCCTGTTACCAAGGCCAAGGGTAATCGAATTAACATTAGCAAGGTTCACACCCTGGTCTGCAAAGGCTTGTAAGGGTATATTCCATTGGGTCCAGGAACCTTTCTGCGCCGCATCAGGATTATCATTATCAACGCCAGCGCTGCCGTTTAGAACAACATACATTGTTTCGGCAGCATTAGAAGAACCACCTCTATACCAAATTGTCAATGTGTTGACGCCATTGACTGTCCAGTCACGATTGGAAGTCAATGTCAAAGTTGCTTCGGATTTGCCAACAGCGTTGTCATAAGTCATCGGCATCGACTGATTACCGCTGTGAACAACGGTCTGTTCGGCATAAGGTGGAAATTCATTACCAACGACAGAGCCGTTTGTAGCCGGATTGTCGTAGCCGTCTATCCACGCGTAAAAGATGTTGTTGCTCCCGGGTTCGATAGGATCAATGTCATTGTAGCCCTCAAAATCCTCTATGATAAGGAAGTTGGCCGTAGTGAAGCTCCAGAGAGGGCCTGTCCACGGGCTGTCGGTGTTTGCATTATTGGCCTCATCGACACGCCAGTAGTAAGTAGTATTCCACTCAAGCTGTCCGGGGTCAAAGCTTTCTGAGCCAAGGTTTCCGCTGCCTTTAAGTTCCAGAGAAGCTGCATCGGCGCCGAAATAGACCTGATGTGTATCGGCAAAAACTCCCGGCACCCATGTCAGAACAGGTGTCTGTGTAACGTCCACGGCGCCTTTAGCCGGATTCGGACTGCCCACCGCGCCTTCAGTAGTAAAGCTCCAGATGTCGCCTTTATGCGTTTCGGCAACATCGAACTCGTCAATGCGCCAGTAGTAAGTCTTGGCCATTTCAAGTGGGCCGGGGATATGAATCGCAGTTCCCTGAGTTGGCCCGCCGGTTGCATTGCTGACATCGTCAAAATTGTCGCCGAAATACACGGTGTGCAGTTTCGCGCCAAAACCTGGTGTCCAGCTAAGCTGCGCATCCAGA
>CAZWME010000091.1:0-10884 GCA_964634515.1 uncultured Pirellulales bacterium
GAAATGCGAAAGAGTACAATCGCTTGGTACCTATTGAAAATTCTATCTACATCTTTCTACAAAGTTGTTTACTCTATCCCTTACGGTTTCCTGGATGATGTTGAGAAGATTGAGTCTGAGTTAGTAAGATGACGGATAGTAGGCCACCCATAAAGAACTTAAAGTAATGTGTAAAATTTCCTATTCATTGATTAATTTCTTTTCAACCGTCTACTTAATCAATTACGAGTTTTTGTGACGCGTAGCCGTCACAAATGCTCTATTGGACTGAACCGCTGACGAGTTATTTGGAATTTTAATAAGGAATGAATACCGTATTATCGTTGAACAGTGGATGGATTGGTGGGTTTAGATATTGCACAAGGGGTGATTGGTTGGCCTATTGGAAACGAAATGTGACTCATCAAGCGTAACCAGCGGTTAATTTGGGGCTTTTTTTCACCGGATAGACAGACCGGTATTGTCATGTACCACGAAGATTCACGTTTAGGATGACATTTGAGATTTAATGATTTCATTTATCGTCAAATTTGATATTTGTGGTGACAAAACGGTGTCGGACTGTCACCTGAAAATCAGGGTGTTTTTTAGCTCCTGAAAGAGGTGATATTTCGAAAAATTCCGTTATTTTGCAACTCGCGAAAATAGGGGTGTTTATCACCTTTATCTAAGGGCCGGCCAGTAGGCCGTCGACAGCTTTGATTGATTGCCTTTGCTGTGCGCACCTCGTGCCGTCGGCAGCGGCAATCATCAGATCCATGCGGTAGCGTCCGGAAACGAGAGTCGATGTATCGAGAATAGCAACGAGTCCGTCGGCGAGGTCTTGTTGCTGCTCTGTTCGAGTTCGGCCGTCACCAGATGCGAGCGATACAGTGATGGTGTGGCTGCCCTTTCGAACACTTCGAGTTCCCATGATGCCAAAGGAAACCGCAAGACTATTGCGTGGGAGCGTGACATACACCGGGGCATATACACGCTGGATCGTCGGTGTTGTGAATCGCAACAGCTTGATATCTCTGACCTGGAAGGTGAGGTCCGTACCGTGGGCATAGTCGCTCTCGGCAACAAATAACTGGACGTTGGAGATCGAACGCCACGGATCCCGGCCAACGCCTGCCTGGTCGATGAGTTCACCGAGCGAGAAACGCAGGGGAATCCACTGGCGTTGACGGTCTCCCAGATCGACTCGCGTTTCAAAGAGTCGCTGGGGAGGCGCGTGCGAGCGGAGGGACAACCCGAGTCGTGTAGAGTCGTCGGCCACCTCATCGCGATTGGAATCAACACGTATCAGCAGCGATAGATAGTCATAGGCGCTGAAGTCCAACTCACCCTCTCGAAATGATCGGGCGATACGAGGCCACCCGACTGGATATTGACCACCTTCGCCACCGTCCGTTTTGTGGTCTACGCGGACCCGCCAATGCAGTTCCTTAATATCCTTGTGGCTGGCCGCTGAGGTGATCTTGGTCGTACCTTCTTTGGTACTGTTTGACCACGCGGTGAAGTCACCGCCCAGGTCCATCGACTGGATGTTCCCAGCCTGCAGCGCTTTGTCAATAATCGATGTTTCTGTCTTGGCTGACCGCTGCGAGGTGTTCATCACTAACACGGACGGCGCACTGCCTGTCCTGACCGCCGGATACGGCAGTAGTTCGCTGGTCGCCTTGGCCAGCAGCCAGCGGCGGGTGTTGAATTCCTCGGAGGGCCACATACCTTCAGCCAGATATTTCTCCTGGACGTTGATGGCATCCCATGTTTCCTGGAGGAGCTTCCTTGCACCGGCGACAGCGAGCCGGCATTCCTCGTTCGGCGAACCCTCATGTTTGAAGATGGCTTGCTGCAATGTGTAGATATATCGGGCGTCATCGTTGCCTTCCCGAAAACACTCCCAGTAAACAGCCGGGATAACTTCACCGTCCTCGTCGATCCTCTGGCCACAGCCCGAACGCGAACCGCGAAGGTAATCGAACTGATCGTCGCCCGGCGTCCAGTTCCAGTTCCACGGAATCAGCGTTGTGTAGCCGCTGCGCCAGAAGCCGAATCCGTACGTCATGCGCCCGCCCTTACACATCACACGGCGATCCTTGATCTCGCCGGCGTTGTGATTCGGGTAGCACCAGTACTCGTACCGGTCTTGACCCACGATCTTCTCATAGGGAACCGAATATGGCTGTGAACACCAAATATCGATATAGGGCCGATATGGGGCGGCATCGGCAGCCGTGGGGTCTTTCGTCGCGTACGTACGAATACCAGCCGCTTTCACCGACGCGTAAACCTTTGCGCCAAATTCCTTTCGCGCCGCGGCTACCTCGTCGATGGGACAGCAAATGAATTCAGGCCATCCTTTTGCCTTACGTTCTATCTCGAAAGCTTTGAACGCCGCTGTGATTCTCTCGTAGAACTCTGGCGGCGGTAGCTTGTTGATGTGCCAATGCGAGCCCCGCTCGCCGCCAGGAGTAGTGTCGCGGTAGAAGCGTGAGATGACGTTGCCGGCCGTGACAGGAATCGGTCCAGTCAGACCTGCCTTTAGCATCTGGTTGAGTTCGTCAGGATAAGGGAGAGATATCTTTTTACCGTCAGCGCAGCCAAGATACAGGGTCGGTGTCATATTTAAGCCATAAGCGACCATCGCCTGGTATTCGTTGGCGGCTGCCTTCCGAACGAACGACTCGGGTTTGTCCGCATACTGAGTTCGGTTTCGCACATAGTAATAAGCCGAGTAATGCTTGGCGGGATCCTTGTGAAGCTTGAACGCCAGGACTCGAAATAATACGGGGATCTGAATTGCCTTTTCGAAGCCGTCGTCCCAGACGGATGCAGTTCCTCGGTATAAGCCCGGTTTCGAGTCGTTGGGCACATGAACCTGTGTCCAATAACGCTGGCACTCGCCCGGCGGAGACGAGTGAACGCTGACACATTCCAGGAGTTCGGGCGTATGGCGGTAAGTGGACCGAGAGGTATAGCGCGGATATCCGACGTTCCAATAGGTGACCAGGCGAACAGTGATCTCGGCGGCAGAAATCTCGCCGGCATCGCATGTTAACGACGAGAAACGCACTTTGAGGTTCTGCAGTTTCCTGATGGGATAGACGCTGAATGTCAGCGGCTCGAACTCTCCCGGTGTAGCGAAAGCAACAAGCTGTTCCAAACGCTCATGGGCAAGAGGCTTGGAATTCGGATATACCGGCTCAGTGACAGGACGGTGGAACAACAAGTACCCACGCTGCTTCTCTGCGTTCGTTAACTCGGGCTCGGCTGCCGTTTCAACGAATGGCATTTCCTTGTAAGTAGACGGCACAGTTGGCTGACGCCGCACGCGGCGATCCATAGTGTGGTCAACAGGCTTTGGCGCAAGCTGGATGGCTCTAAGCGGCGCCGCCGATGCTCGCGGTGATGTTGAAGACAACAGCACAGTAGCCATAAGTACAATAGGCAGAGTCATAATTCCACGCATAATTCAGTTTCCTTCCTTTCTTAATGATTTCGCTGATAGAAAACCCTACTCTGGAGGCGGCGCCGAATCTGGGATTCATATAGATTTCGCGGGTGCAAACGCGCCGGTTCAATGGCCTCAAACCACCGTCCTTCGGCATCGGTGACAGACTCTTGTCCGGGCTGAACAGCAATGAAATTCATCAGATCCGGCCCCCATCCGTCGGGCCATTTCTGGGCGCGCTTGGCCCGAATGCACCAGAAGGTTTCCCAACTGGCTGAATGGCGACCGAGCGCTGCTCCGCCGCCCGATTGGAACATACGTGAGCCTTCGCCGAGGTCGATATCTGTGAAAAGGTTCGCGTGAGGAGCATAGCAGTGATGGTCGAAGCAGATGTCGACACCGCGGCCGGAAGCGGTAACGTTACTCGCCGATCCGCTGGTGACGGTAATATCGTGCATGAAGCGAGTTTCGAATTGAAAATTGTCGAGCAGGTTGTCCTGGCCTCCGATTGTGATGCCGTGATGACCCGTCGCTTTGCGCTGCCGTTCCCTGGGGCGCTCGGACGTCAGTAATATCTCGCGAAGGGTAATATTGTTGCCCGAGATAAACATACCGCTGTCGGCGTTGTGAATCCTGGTGTTCCGGACCCAGCAGTTCCTAACGCTGCGCATCGCAATGGCATTGTAACCGAGTTCCGTAAAGTGCCCTTTGTATGGTGTCACCGGGAACTCGAAGCAGAGGTTCTGGATGCCGACGTCCTCGACGCTGCAGGACGCATCGTACAAACGAGGTCTCCACTGAAGCCGGACGTCCGACCGTAGGGGGCGATCGAATTCTATGCGCTTGCCTGCCGTATCTATTTTCGTGATACGACACAGGAACGATACCTGGGCACGCGACTTGAGATTCTTGATGGGGCCCGGATCGTTGGCGTAGAGATACTTCGCCAGACTCTGCCGCTCGGTATCCCGCAAGCTCAATCGCACGTCTTGCCCAACTGTGAATGCCTCGGGCTTTGAGACGGACAGCGACCGCTGCCCTCGCTTGGCCTGGGAGGTCACTTCGGCCAACACATCCCGCGATGATGAGCCCGTAACGAAAACGAATCCGCCGGACCACGAGTAATTGGACGTGGGCTGGCCGGAAGTAGTAGCTCCCATGTTAGGCTTGATCGTGTGCAGAGGCGTGGGGAAGAACAGAATGGATCTTACAGGGCTTTCCCCGAGCAGAGACGTGCCAGTGTGACGGATGTAGAGAAAATCGGTGATGCGATATCGGCCGGCTGGAACGAAGATCGTCTTGCCTGGCGATTGTTCGATGGCTTTCTTGAAGGCATGCGTATCGTCCGTTTCGCCATCGCCGATGGCCCCGAATTGTTTAACACTGACATCGGCTTTGAGTTCCGGCAGGGGGTGTTCACCCCGGCTATAACCGGCATAGGAGAAATCGGGCAGACGGCTGGTCGGCGACCAGAGTTCGCCGTTGCGTCCCCAAAGTTTGGAATACGTCACCTCCTCGGCGACTGCCGTTAAATGGGGTGCTGCGAAAACCAACAGAAGCATAACGGAACCCAGCCTTGCCAATGTCGCTTTTGAGAACTTGCGTTGATTCACTTCTCGATACATGATGATGTCCTTAAATTTGAAATCTCAATCAAGCCTTCATTCGACCGGCTGCAATGCGCACGTCGCCTGGTTCAGATAGCTGCAAGTGCACCAACTGGCGGCATCGGCCATCAATATCAACCCCCCGGCCGGAATGGCGTTGATCCAGCAGCCCGGTCGTATACCGCCGTAGTTTTCCGTGCGGCGGGTCCCGGTCAGATCAAAATAACCAAGCGTGGCCGAGCGGAACACCAGCATCCGCTTCGAACCGACCACCGTGCCGCAACCATAAGACCGCGTAAACTCGAACTGCAACTGCTCACCCGTTAGAATGTCCCACGCACTCGGTTGAGCGTAGATAGTTCGATCATTGACGATTGGCGGTGAATCGTACTCGCACGCGACGTCCCACAGTCGCGTCCCGTCGCCCGGATGGAAGCCGGTCATCCGATTGCCCAGTTCGGATTCTTTCCAGTCATGCGGCTCATGACGGGCCTGATAGCCCATCACGAGCACATTGTGTTCGGAACCAAGGGCCAGCATCGTGCCGAATATCTCTTTGTCATTCTCCCACACTACCTTTCCCGTTCGTGCGTCCAGGGCAAGCAGCCTGCCCGTTTTGTGTTCGGTCAACTGCGAGAACTCCTCTTCTGCGCTCCTGCCGCTTACCGCAGTTCTCCGTTTTGCCTTGGCACGGGCTTTGTCCTCATTGAAGCTCAGTTCCTCCAGCGGCGCCGGAGGCCGATCGATCAGGTAAACGTGCCCGTCGCCGATTGCGATGGCACTGGGACGGATGGAATGCTCGGGCGTGAAAGACCACTTGTGCTCTCCTGTTTGTGCATCCATTGCAAAGAGCAGTATAGACTCGGTGAACAATCTACTTGTATCCCATTTGGCCGACCATGACTTGACCAGGTGTCCTTCATCGACCAGCGTGCCGAAGAGCGTTCGCCCTGCACAGGCGATGAATCCCCACACTCCCCGTTTACCGTCGTTGCGCAACGGAGGCGACAGCTCAGCCAGCTTTTTCCCGTCTTTCATGTCGAGTAACAGGCATGTTTGTCTGTCATGTACGTAGAGGCGATCACCGCTTATGCAGATGTTGCTCCCGCACCATGCCGCTCCGAGTTGTGTTTCGGCGTGGTAGGGCAGAAGGATCCCTTCAATCGGAAATTCCCAGAGTGTTTGCCCGTTGTAAATGTTGGTCGCCCGGATACCGTTGATCCCTTCGGCAATCATACGCCCCTTGTAGACAAGCGGTGCCGGTCCGCGACCGTGACGATTGGGCATAACAAAATCGGTGTCCCGGAACCAGAGCATTTTGAGCGGGCCGTGAACGCGACTGTCGCTCGAACATCGTGTGTTAGCGGTGTCAGTATTCTGATGTGTCCAGTTCCCAGCGCCTTCGAGCGGGCCGCGAATCGTTTGCCGCATCGTGCCGGACCTGCCAATACAGGCAATCCCGCCAAACGGACGCTGCATGCGCTGTGCCGCTTTTAGCGGAACCACACTCGGTCCTTCTGTAACAGACCGGCCCGATACAACCAGATCGGCAAAGTAATCCGGGTATGGAGCATCAGCCGGATCGCCCTGATGGACTGTCACCCGGCTTCCGTAGAGCCCTGCCGCGTCGAGCATGTGTTGTGCGGCTTTTACCTTCGCCGAGTCTTTTTCTACGCAATAGATTCGAAGCTCGGTTCGTTTTGCCAACTCCACCGCCAACTTGCACCCGCCGGAGGCAATGTCCAGGCAATATCCCTCGGTAACGCTTGCCCGCCGGATGATTTCTTCCGCCGCTGTCGCGTAGATAGAAGTGTCGTCTGCCGGAATCGTTCGCGGCCGGGCGTCACTACCCCCACTGACGTTTGAATCACCGGCGCCAAAGCAATGGATTATTCCCCGGTCGGTACTCACGTAAAGCCGTCCGTCGGTTACTGCCAATCCAAAAGCGGAGCCGTCCACCTTGGCATCCCACACCACTTTGTGCGAACGAACGTCAACCTGCACCACCTTTCTCCGCCCCGCGGCGATAATCTTGTCGCCGGCGACGATCAATGCAGATGGCACACCGAATAACGAGGGGCGGCTCCATGCCGTTGAGCCCATCAGATTGACGGACGGCTGCTCGGTGCCCTTGCGGGTACTCACCGGAGCCATCGTGCCTTCCGGCAGCTCTACTGTCCACGTTGGCGGGGCAAGGACCTTAACAAGTCTCTCTTTGCCCTTTCGATCGATTACCTTCCTGTCCACCAGCAGCTTTTGGCGGTTAAAGGCAACGATTTTTCTGTTTGCCGCGGAGATGATAAAATCCGGATGTGCGGCGGTCTGTAACCCGACTCGATTCCCCTTGGGAAGATTGAGCTTAATCCCATTGGCGCCGACGAACATTTCGCCGCTATTGAAGAAGTAGTCGTCTATCGCCACCACCTCACAGCCGCCCGAACTCTGGTTCTGCTGGAGATGAAAATAACGAAGCTCGCCCTTGGTTCGATCGAACACGGCCGGCACGGCGCGCCCGGTTGGAACAAACAGCAAGTCACCGCAAACGGCCATGTATCCTTGTGATGCAATGCCGCTTTTGGCCCGAGCGGTCGGATGCGGTTGATCCATTTCAATTGAGCCAGAGGAATCATTGCACCAAAGCACACTGCCGGTCGCCGGGTCGATCGCGTAGATGAAAATTCCCTCGGTCGGCCAGATACCGGCGCCGAAATAGACCACGTTGTCGATAACAACCGGCCCGCCGCGCGCCGGCCAGCGCGAGATCATCCGATCGTTGCCCAGGAGCATGTCGGCTTTTGGCCCGCCTCGCAATTTCCATAGCAGCCGACCGTCGGCGGCCGCAAGGCAGTACAGGTGGCCGTCATCGCTTGACACTAACAGACGGTCCCGCCAAACCGCCGGTGCGAATCGCACGGGGCTATCGGTGAAGAATGTCCAGCGTATCGCGCCTGTGACCGCATCCAAAGCATACACTTTGCAGTCAGCCGAACTGCCGTAATAGAGTAAACCGCCTGCGACCACCGGCTGATAGGCACGATCGAACTGCTGGCGGTTGCGCGTTGGCCATGCGGGCGTCGGGGCGTGCGGGGATTGGTGGCTCCACTGCAGCGATAGCCTCTCGGGCAGTTGCTCCTTCGTATACCCGCTTCGTGCTGCGTCGGCTCGATAGGTTGGCCAGTCGGCAGCCTGTACGCCGACAACAAGTAGCAGCCAAACGATTACTATAAAAATTGTTCTGTTCATATTAGTCTTTCGTACTTGCCCAAAACAGAATCCCCTCCCCAAAGTATTTATTGTAAATCTTACCTCCAGAGAAGTCAAGAACAACACAACTCAGACTTAGGGAATGTAAGCTAAGCTTCTCCGTCGCGAATCTTTGTGAAACCAGAAACAGGTGCTTTCGGATTAGATTTATAGTCTAACAATGATTTGGATTTTTATCTATCAATGCATCGTACTCGATTTGGACAGGAAAAGGCGATATACTGTGTACTATTCTGACAAAGCAAAAGTAATGCTTGACGGATATTTAATGAAAGGGGCGGAAAGATGGGAAAACACTTACCAACCAGAAGGGATTTCATAAAACAAACAGCTTATGGACTCTGTGCAGGGAATATGCTAAGTCATGCACTGGCCGCATCAGGTCGGGCAGATGTTCCTACGCGTCCACTGGGCAGTACCGGAGTCAATGTATCAATTCTTGGATTAGGTGGATATCACATCGGCAGAATCAGGGATGACAATCAGTCTATCCAACTTATCAGAAAAGCCATCGACAGTGGTGTGACGTTCCTCGATAACGCATGGGAATACCACAATGGCCGATCAGAAGAACTCATGGGAAAAGCTCTTACCGGTAGCTATCGAGACAAAACTTTTCTTATGACCAAGCACCACGGACGCGACAAGAAGACAGCTATGGAGCATTTGGAAGATAGCCTTCGACGACTGCGAACCGATGTCATAGACTTGTGGCAGTTCCATGAAGTGGTATATGACAAGGATCCGGAAATGATATTTGCTGTTGACGGGGGAATTGAAGCGGCCGAACTTGCAAAGAAGCAGGGCAAAGTCCGCTTTATTGGATTTACGGGACATAGGGATCCGGTTATACACCTCAAAATGCTTGCATATGGATACCCATGGGATGCAGTCCAGATGCCGATGAATGTTCTCGACCCTCATTTCAAGAGCTTCCAGAAAAATGTTTTACCCATACTTGTCAGTCGAAATATCGGCGTGATCGCCATGAAAACACTTGCCAGTGGACATGTGCTCAGAGCCAAAGCTGTCACACCTAAGCAGGCATTGGGCTATATATGGAGCCAGCCCGTTTCAACTATCGTTTCAGGAATGGACTCCGAGCAACTCCTAAATGCTAACATAGGATTAGCACGGGCCTTTAAAAAAATGAGCCAAACACAACAATCCGAGTTGCTTGACAAAACGAAAGATAAGGGATTAACAGGTAAATTCGAGCCTTTTAAGACGCCCCCAAATTTCGATGGCCCTATCGGTCGAAAGCTTCATGGAATTATTTGACGCAGTCGCCGGATATGACCCGGAGGCGAATCGGCAAGACACAGCCGCGCTATGCACGTGATATTCAGTCCTCCTAATGGTCCGTCGGTGCCGAGACCATGAACAGAGACTATATTAACTACGGAGAATGAAAGATTACTATAATATCATACTGTTGGTCAAAGGGCAGATGGAATATCTTCTCTAATTATACTCAAAGAACCAGAAGAAAGGATGTGAAAATGTACGCACAAAACAGATTTCGTCGAGTTTTTCTATTAATTTCCATCGTAATCCTGGCCCTGAGCTTGACAATTCCGTCGAAAGCCGGACAAATCAAAGCTCAGCCACGGAAAGGAACCACAAATAAACCCTCCCGTCCCAAAAAAACCGATCCGACATACTCCGACGTCTCCTACGGACCGTTAAATGCCAACAAGTTGGATTTTTGGCAAGTCAAGTCAAGAAAACCGGCACCGTTGCTGGTCTTCATTCATGGTGGAGGTTTTCGTGGAGGCAGCAAAAAATCAATCCCCTCAGAATTGCTCACAAAATGTCTTAAAGCCGGCATCGCGTGCGCCTCGATAGACTACCGCCTCTCCGGCGAAGCAATCTACCCGGCCCAGATGCATGACTCCGCCCGGGCGATTCAATTCATCCGATCGAAAGCCGCCGAATGGAACATCGATCCCAAACGCGTCGCCGCCGGTGGTGGATCAGCAGGGTCAGGGATTTCACAATGGCTCGGATTCCATGACAACCTGGCCTCACCAACAAGCGATGACCCAATAGCCCGCCGATCAACAAGGCTCACTGCTGTACTGGCATTGAACATGCAATCGACATACGACCCCAGGCAGATAAAGAACCTCGTCCCCGGAAACGCCTACGACCACCCCGCCCTCAAGCAGTTGTTTGGATTGCCACAGGATTGGAACTGGCTTGATGCTCATATCGACGAGAAACTAAATGCCGGCTTGAAGGATGTCTCACCCATCACACACCTGACCAAAGACGACCCGCCTGTTTTCATATTACATTACGCCGCCGCCAACAAAGACGGCAATATTCACCACCCCAACTTCGGTAAGCATCTGAAGAATGCAATGGACGTCCTCGGTATCGAATGCGTCCGTAAAATGGATACCGACTTCAAGTCGCGAAACGAACAATACACCGCCCAGGTACAGTTTCTGAAAAAACACTTTGGCATCCAATAAGAAATGATCAAAGATTTCATGGAGCACCTCGTATGGGAATTGCTAATAAAGCATTTTGAGAGCATTCACGAAAGAGATGCGCAAACCTCAAAAG
>CAZWME010000092.1:0-10800 GCA_964634515.1 uncultured Pirellulales bacterium
ATTGAGAGTAATGTTATGCCGTCTGACTAATACCTGGCGATTTATCCTACTATCTGATGATGCTTTAGTCTCAAAGGTCTGGCCAGGCGCTGTTGTGTTCCTTGCGATTATTGTAGAGGTAAAAGTAGAACACAGCAATGCTCCAAGCAGAATTTGCTGGCTTAAAGTTTTCACAATATCTCCTTCAGAAAAGGCCATGGTTGAATTCGAAATCTTTGTTGTAATGTTCTTCTGCGGGCAGTCACCTCAAAATAAATAAGCCCTGTAACTGCCTTAATCATAAATCAGCAGATCCAACTTTCAAAACACTGTATGTAGCTCATTCTTTTTAACGTGCAAAGTATAATCAAAAAGCCTATTTATCACAAGGGTTGCAGGTACAATCTAATTGTGCCAAGTTGCCCAGACGAGTTTCACACATTAGGGAAAACGGGAGATGGACAGGTTGCGTGAGAACCGTTGCGCTGAATAGTTTAATTAGTTAATTAGCAGATCTAAAAAGATTACGAGTAGATTCAAACCAATTAGGAAGTATTTCACGCGAAGAGCAGTTTCTGACAGAAAGATGAGGTTATCGACCGGCCTGCGTGTTTCGGAGATGGCTGCGCTGAAGATTAAGGACATAGATCTAAAACGAGGTGTCATATCAGTTGTCCGGTTAAAACGAAAAAAGAAAGCTAAAGAAACTCTGGTTTTCAGCGAGGGGCTTGCCCAGCATCTTAGGCAATTTATCGAGTGGAAGAAAATCAGCGAACAGGCAACCACACCGTCATCTCGGACTGGCCGCGGTTACCCCAGGTGTTATAGGGTATAAAAGTGACATCAATAAATTGCGGTGTCTTGCTGGAGATATTGCAGTAGAGTGTTCCATCCCATTTATCGGCTGGTAAACGCAGGGCCTGACCCTTCAAGACGCTGATCCCTCCCAGCAGGTCAGGGATGAATCGAGTGTTGAATTTTGTGGTGGGGGTAACGGCAATCTCAGTGATAGCCAAAGAGTTGGGAGTCGATTATATTCTGGAAGGCACGGTCCAGCGTGAACGGCCCTCAGATCCAACAAGCCGAGTAAGAATAATACCTCAGTTCATTCGTGCCTCCGATGATACGCAAATCTGGGCACAGACTTACGATGACGATATGGGTGAAATCTTCCGATTGCAATCTGAGGTTGCTGAAAAGCTTGCTCAGGCGCTCGATATTGCACTGCTTGAACCGGAACGGCTGGCGTCGGAGTCCAGGCCAACAGAAAACATAGAGGCATATGAGTACTACCTGCGCGGCAACGAATATTTACTAATTGGGAGTCGAACGGAACTCGAAAATGATTTAAGGATAGCCATAGGAATGTATGAAAAGGCGTTCAAGCTGGATCCTGTGTTTGCTTTAGCCTACGCCCAGCTCTCAAGGCCTCATGTCTGGATGTATTGGTGGTATCATGACCGGAGCGAAGAGCGCCTTGTTATGGCAAAGCAAGCAATAGACAAAGCCTTTCAACTTAATCCTGATCTGCCAGAGGCACACCTGGCTTTAGGGCATTATTACTACCATGGTCATTTAGATTATGACCATGCCTTAAAGCAGTTCGCAATTGTCCAGAAAAGCCAGCCCGACAACAGCGAGCTGCTGACTTTTATGGGTTACGTTCAAAGGCGACAGGGGAAATTCGAGGAGGCATTGGTCAATATCAAGAAAGCCTACGAGCTTGACCCCATCTCTGTAAGATCAATTCAACAGGTCGCAGTAACCTTTATGTTCCTGCGCAACTACCCAGAGGCAGAGCGTTACTATGAGCGGGCCATCTCGCTGAGTCCCGATTGGCCAACTCCATATGTCGGCAAGGCCAGGCTATACATGCTCGCCGAAGGCAAAACTGAGAAGGCGCGGGCAGTGCTGAACCAAGCGTCACAGAACATTGGCGCAAAAGACGACGATTTGATATTGTTCCGCTCGGTCTTACTTGAAGTGTTTGATGGGAACTATCAAAAAGCATTGGGCAGACTCTCCGTGGGCTCTTCGGAAGTTTTCGAAAGCCAATGGTATTTTGTCCCCAAGGCACTACTATCTGGCCAGATCAAAGGCCTCATGGGAAACCAGCAGGCCGAACAGGCCGCTTATGACTCTGCACGAAACATTCTCAAATCCAAAATCACGGAAGATCCAAATGATGGGCGGTTCCACAGTTCCCTCGGCATTGCCTATGCGGGTCTCGGTCTTAAGGAAGATGCACTCGGGGAAGGAAAGTTAGGGGTGGAGCTGCTACCTGTAACAAAGGAGGCCTGGCGAGGTCTCTACCGAATGGAGGCTTTAGCTAACATCTATGTGATAGTTGGCAAATTTGATTTGGCCATTGACCAGCTTGAAATTCTGCTTGATAGACCGTCTGAGCTATCGATTCCGTTACTTCAACTTGATCCGGCCTGGAATCCCTTACGCGACCATCCCCGCTTCAAAAAGCTCATAGATTCAGATAAATAAGTCACCTCTTTCAAAAGCTGAAATACACCCTGATTTATATGGTGACTTTATGTTTCCAAAATGACACCACAAATGTTGATTTTGCCTATATCGAGTCTGAATAAATGCCAATTTTTTACGAAAATCTTATCTTTTTTGAAAATTTTCAGTGTGTAATCGGATTGATTAAGTATCCGGATATATGTCTCACCGGTTGATGTGTTATGATGTTTTTTACCTTACAATTCATTATCTATTTGTCGATACGCTTCAACAAGTGAGAGACCACAATTTAAGATATGAGCGATCTCTATTTTATCGAGCCCTTGCTGTAAACAGTGTCGTACACGGTCGAACTGTCCCAGGTAGCGATCAACCGCCTCGAGACTGTGATAAGTTTCACGAGCGATTCGATAGGCACTTTTACCTTCAACATAACGTTTATGGCAAATAATCCATTTGTGAGATAATCCGCTGCCAATAAGGAATCACGTCTTTAAAGCAGACATATTTGGCACGGGCGAGAATCGCTACAGGTCCAAATATCAGTTGTTTGTGGAGAGTGCCGGTTACAGCTTACTTGGTATCCAGGTAGAGCAGGTTTTGAATTGTGCGAGATTCGCACGGGAGCAAACCCGAGTTACTAAAGTCGATATGGTTGCCCACGGATTGATGAGAACTACTGCCGCGCTGCTTGCCGCAGCTTTGGAGCCTGAACTCTTTGACAACCTGACAGTATATGGGAATATCAGTTCCCTCACCCTATTAGCAGAAAAGCCAGCTAACTATGATGATGCGCCATCTCTGTTTT
Source organism: uncultured Pirellulales bacterium (assembly GCA_964634515.1). Lineage (GTDB taxonomy): Bacteria > Planctomycetota > Phycisphaerae > Sedimentisphaerales > Anaerobacaceae > NIOZ-UU13. The sequence continues at coordinate 3,266 of CAZWME010000092.1, forward strand.
GCTTTGGTCTTCTGGAAGTTACGGATATACCACAATTAGTGAGTTTATTGGAGGACGTACACTTCCACCAGCCACGTAGAGGTTTGTAACATCCGGAGATCCTGAAGTGAGTACATAAGTTCAAGAAAGGCCCAATTTCGTGGCTGGGAGTCATGGCGTAAACGTTAACAAAAGATCTCCTTTGGCTTTGTCAAATTTGAAGCTCCATTTAGAAGTGTCCGTTTCTGCCGCAAAGTGTAAGTTAGTCCCGATGATGGCTGCTCCATCGATAACTCTATAGGAACCGGCAGAAACTTTTAGGCCGCTTACGTCGAGCACCGCGGCGTCAACGAAGTTTACTTTCCGAGTGTGAATTGTACTGATGCCATCACCAGTCAGTTTTAGCACAGCCAGTCCGGGCCCCACCTTGCTGTTTGTTTTTGTATTGATCGCATCCTTGAATTTATTACCCCAGAACTCAATGTCACCTACGTTGATCCTGGCCTGCCCACCATCGATTTCCAAAATACCACACCAGATGTCGATGCCGTACTTCGAATCCGGCTCGCTGGTAAACGTGGCTTTACTTCGCAGCCTGAGTACCCCGGGACGGTCGGCTTCACAGGTGGATATGCGCAGACCCTGGCGAGCAATTAGTTTTCCTCCATTATTGACAATCTCGGAGCCTGTTGAGCAAGCAAAAAAACGCGGCCCCCATGGAGTCGAAGGTGTATGCTCTGCCCTGAGATCCGTATTGATTCCTACAAACCAGGCATTTACAACTCCTTTTGGTCCAATCATGAGGTGACAACGGGCAGGCTCATTTATATCCGGCCTTCCCCAGGGACCACCGACACGGAGACTCTTCCCTTGCTTAGTACAATTCAGAGTCCCATCGACGTAAAACCAGCTTTCCCTGTCTTTGGACAGAACTCCCGATTCACGAATGGTTAAACTTGCACCCTTTTCCAGACGAAGTGTTGTGCCCTGTGTCCTTCCATGCTCAGCCAACTCCATATTTTGGCAGACAGCATCGTACCCTTTTGGTATGACACAGTGGAGCGCCTGGCCGGAATGATCATCGCCGATTTCGACAGAAAGGTCTGCGTTGGGAAGGCCCTTGGTCCAGTTTTCACTTGTGATCCATAGGTAGTTCCCGTGGGCATCCTTGTTATTCATTTCGAACTGTGTCCATACCTGAGCAGTGACTGTCTCAGGTGTGGCCCAAGCAATGCAGAGTAGGCCGAACATGAACCACACAAGAAATCTATTTGTATCGAGGAATCTATCCGCTATGTAAAGCTCCCTGATTTTCATTTCTCTCTATTATGTTCTTTCACATCGGAATGACAACGAGAAAAATTTGTCACTCAATCTTTCACTGTCAGAATTGAATACACACCGAGTTTTGGAATTACCCATTCGTTCGCCCTGGTACCCTTCCTGATTTGTTCACATCCGGGACTCAGTGAGAGCAGATGTAGTTTCTTAACACCGGAACAACGGACACGCACATTCACCAAAGGGTGCTTGCGATAATTCAGCAAATGCACTGCGAAATTTTCTTTGTCTGATTGTTCCCCTTCGGTAATCGTAAACAGAACATACGGGCGATCGATGATTTCAAATGATGGTGTTGTGCTTTCATGAATAAAATCGATAAGAGCCCCCTCATTGCGGGCCGTCTTCCAGGGGCCATCGGAGGGCATCGGATTGTTCTTGCGTGGCTGTCCCCAGCGGTCCATCGTACCTGTCTTTCCAAAAACAATCATCCGCCCGCCTCCACGGGCGTGACTAATGAGCACATCGAGAGCTTGATCCGAAATGAGCTTTGCATTATATACCACAATGCACTGGTATTGGCGTAGATTCTCCTTAGAGATACGGTCCTCGAAAAGAACATCGAATTGGACGTTTGCCCGAACGAGGTCTGTCAGAAAGCCCTCTCTTGGACGGTTTCCATGAAACACATCAAGACGTTCGTCCGTAACAAAAGCAACATCAGCTTTATACCGGGCTCCAAGGAAATATTCCTGGTGTTTGCTTACGAAGTGATGGGCCTTGTTTACGGCTTTGACAATCTTCATGACTTCGGGCTTTCGTTCATAAAGGTGCATCAAGGGCAATCCCTCCTGGAATCCCTGGAGCGAGGCGAGCGCCGCGTTACATTCACCAATAGCGAGCTGGAATCCGAGCGGAGGATAGTGGTTGAGAAAACGGTGTCCATTGCGACGCCCTCCGAACTCTACGATGACTGGTTTCCAACCATCGTCAAGCCCTTTGAGCAAACGCAGGCGGCCAAGGTTGGTAACCAGCATTTCAGGCTCGAACGGTTCCTTTTCGATTTCAACGAATACATCTTCCCAAACCGGCTTTAAGGTATCTGTGGATCTGATTTCATGGCCTTGCTGGAAGCGATAATATCCGGGTTCGTAGCCGTCCTCCGTCGTGATAATATTGCAACCACGTCCTATTATATATTTGGGGCGGTTCACATTGGCGAAAAGAACCATGTCGGGTTTGCGTTTCCGCGCATGGTCCAACATTTCAAGAAAAAGGCGTTTCATTACCTCCATTTGAAAAATGAACCGAGCTTCTTGTGTATCCACGAATTCGTTATTCTTAAGAAACTCGGCGAACATTTTTTCTGATTTCCTGCCTTTTATCACCCACCATGTGTTGTCATATTCGATGGCGTCGAATCCGGTTTCGATAGCCGCATCTATACGTCTTTTCATATACGCTTTCCATTCGTTATTAGTAATATCAGCTCGCACACGCGTTATTCGACCAATTCGCGCATAAGAGGCTGACCCGTAAGGTACGGGCTCGTCATTCTCGTCAAGAAGCTGCCACTCCTTTGATTGTGGTTCCCGTTCGAACATATCGTTGACGAACATGTTGGTCGATGACATATACGCGGCTACTCGGATGCCCCGAGCATGGCAGGCATCCACATAAACGCGAAGAAGATCCCACTGGTGTCGTTCTTTCTCTATGGAATAGCCAACATTAAATGTGAGCCAGATAAAGTTGCAGCCCATCGCCTCAGCCAGCTCCACGGTTTCCGGGTCATACCAGCGGCTCGTCACATCGACTACACTTGGCCATGGGGCATTAAAATAAGGCCATCCCGATAGCATTCCCTTGCACACTTCAAGCGGGCCGCCGTCCCACCGTGAAAAATTGAGCTTCTGCGATAGCAGCCACCCCGGCGCCGAAGCCTTTTCCGGTTTGGGATAGTCCGGCCCGGGCCACCAGATATCGGCCGCCAGCACAGATGTGTTGAAAACCGCGCCGAAGATAAATACAGTTGCCAAGAGAGACAAGTACCTCATGACAAAACCTCCTTTAATACATGGTAGATTAATAACCACCGCACTGAAGTCCTGTTATGGAGAAACTTTCACTTGAGATGTTTATTCCCACAGAGTAGTAAACGAATCAGCCTCTGCTCCAAAGACCTGGGAGACCTGCAGGCCATTTGCCTGGGAAGTATAGAAAATGCGGCCGTTTGATACAATTGCGCTCACACATTCTCTTGCGTCCACACAGGGTCCGGAAGAAACTAATTTGTTACCATTTGAGGTATCAATTAGATCCATATTGGCACCGATTATATAAGGCTCTGATAAAGTAAATCGAGTGCATGCATAACCTTTATCGAATACAGACAGGATTTTGCCTCTATCTTTTTCTATGAGATAGCTTGGTTTGCCAGTAGAGGCATGTGTGAAGAGAAAGTTCTGTCCAATCGTAATCACATTAACAGCCTTTGCAACAGGCTCTGACTGCCATATTAATGAGCCGTTCTCGGCATCCAGACAAAGGACATAACGGTTTTTTGTTCCTTCGCTGGGCTGGTTGTACCCACCCAGATACAGACGCCCATCTTTTGCAGAAACGGTACAGCCGGCAGTAACATAATACTTTGTCGTCAGCCAAATGACCTGGCCGGTCATCGGATTAATAGCTGCCGTCAGACCTTTTGCTTTAGGTTTGCCTTCCTTTGTCCTTGAAGCATATCCAAAGAAAGTTGAATAGTAAAGCGTGTCGCCCATAAGACATACACCGGAATCATTACCACCGGAGCCGAACTGTGAGAAATTGATTGTCCAGATCTCTTTTCCGGTATCGATGTCCCATGCCCGGATAAGAGGTTTATTATCTTTGGGATAGTATGGATTGTTATGGCTGTAAATCCAGCTCATTATCTCAACACCGTCATCACGTTCTACCGGCTTACCTTTGTGCACGTAAGCTTTTTCTGTACCCTGTGGTGCATACCTGCCCGATCCAAAAGAATAAATTGCATTGTTCTTATGTATGATTGGCGGTTGTTGCCGGCTCCAGCTTGGTGAGCCGGTAAATGGGGCTTCCCAAAGCAACTCTCCCGTCCTGGCATCCAGGCAGCGCATAAGGGATTTTTTCATACCTGCTTGAGGTAATAAGAGACGTTCTTTGTAGTAAATTGGTCCTGTGAAAGAGACATGTACGCCGGGCCAGTACCGTCGCCACAGTAGTCTGCCTGTTTCCTGCTCAACAGCAAAAATCTGGCCCTCAGAGGTATGAGTGTACATCCTGCCTCCGCCGCAAACGGGAATATGTTTGAAAGTACCCTCATAGCGCCGAATCCATTTGATTTTCAAAGGAGGTTTTAGACCCTGATTATTTGCATTAGTACTTGCCAAGTCGCCATAGTTAGTGAACCAGTTGTATTTCGAGTCGGCGAGTTTGCTTGTTAGTGGACTTCTAATTTTACAAAGCTGAAGGTCTTTTGACGGCAGTGGCGCTTTACCTTTTTGTCCCAGGATATACAGATACCCATCCTCACAACCGAAATAAACCTTCCCATCGCAGACTGCCACCGGGGTCGAAATTGCTTTACCAAAAGCCGTCTTAAATGACCAGACTTTACCGCTTCCGGACAGCGGGACGACATAAAGACTTCCATCCAAACCGCCATATACTCCCGTATTGCGGAGAAGAATCGGCGGAGCTATAGATGGATAGCCTCCAAGATACTGAGTTTGCCCCTGGCCGGTTGAATGCTTACAGAATCCAAAACCCTCTTCCGGGCGGCATCGGTAAACATCTCGCCCGCGAATGCTGACTGAGCAAAAGCTAATCAGTCCCGGCCTATTTATCTCGGTTTGTGTACCGGGGACATAATTCGTTTTTACTTTACCGTCACGAAGCTGTATTATCTCGACTCTGCCTGTATTGTCTCGCCGGTGCCACTGACGATATATCAGTCCGTCTTCACTTATGCTTAATCCGAATGTGGATGGTTTCTCCGAACCTGCATATGAAGGTACGGTTGCCATTCCTTTGATCCCGACATTACTACCTTTATCTTGCAGGCAGACCGCAGAACCGCCTGCAGGAACAACGAGCATACTGCCGGAAGCTGCCAAATTACTTGAACAACAGAATTGGTCACGCCATGTTACCCTTTTCGCCTTATGTTTATACCATTCTTCACCACTCCAGCGATTACCATCGAACTTAAGAATCTCCTTAACGAAATCCCAAACCCAGCAAATTGTACCATCAGGCTTAAGTGCATAGACTTGCGAGCCGAGTGTGGCGAAATATACTCGGCCGTTGAAAACTACGGGGGTACTTAAGATTGGCTCGCCGCAGGTGATTTCTTTGACTACGTCTCCACTGGCTTTATCAAGTACGTAATAAGAACCGGCCATTGTACCGAAGTGAAGATATCGCCCTGTGATGGCCGGCGATGATACGTTATTGCAGTTGACTCTGCCGCCCTGGCTCCGGAATTTCCAGATGATATTCGTCGTAGCAGCATCGAGGCAAAAAGCAACTCCTGACCCGTCCACAACATAAACACGTCCATCTGCCACTACCGGAGCAGTAAAGATAGCATCAGTTAGCGGAACAGCACCAATCAGACCGAGAGGGGTAGTAACACTTCTATCGGGAACATTGCCCGAATGCCTGGAATCATATTTAAATTGCAGCCAGTTCTCCCCGGCGGTTGCCGTTAGAGCCAATATCAAATTAAGAACTATCAACAGTATTATATTTGTTTTTAGTGTTCTCATAACTTGTTTCTCCTTGTAGGTGCATGTTTACGATTTGCCATAGTTACCAAAATCCACGTAGCCTTGCTTTAAACCAATTTGCTTTCGATTTGTTTCAGAGTTTTCATTGATTCTTCAGCGATTCTTTTGCCGCCGGGTGAAAAATCGAATACTTCGAGAGATATCCACTTGTCATATCTTAAATCCTTAAGTGCCTGAAAGGCCTTCACATAATCATTCACCGCTGTTCCCGTACCGAGATGTTTACCACCCATTTCCTGGACATGAACGTGATGAATATACTTGTAGTATTTTCGCAGCAGGACATCAAAGGATTCGGTTTCATCGACAGTATTGTTGAAATCAAACATTATTTGGATTGCCGGATGATTGGCTTGCTTGGCCAGCTTCAGGGCTTCTTCTAAGGTGTTAACAATATCAGTTGTGCGTTTGCCTAACGGTTCGATAAGTATTTTAATGCCGCGCTGCTGAGCATGATCGGCAACCGCTAAGAGATTTTCAGCAAAATGTTTTTTTGCCTCTTCAATAGAAATGTTCTTTGTATTGCGTTGTTTCGGAGAGCCAAAAATCATATAAGGTCCGTCGAGGTCACCACAAAAGTCGATAAGTTCGTGAAAATAAGCGATGGTTTTTTTAGCGACAGCAGCTTCAGGTGTAGTAAAGTGCAATCCTTTTGGCGGCGGTGCCAACAACCAATGAAGACCGGCGCATTCGATGCCAGCACTTCTCATAATCGAAACCATCTCTTTTCGCCTTGTCGGGCTTATTTCCCCCACTCCTTCTTTAACCAGAGTAAACGCCGCGATTTCAATTCCCGTATAGCCGGCATTACTTGCGATTTGACATTGCTGAGCCCAGCTTAATTCGGCCATACTCTCATTGCACATGGCATATCTAAAGCCGCTCCATTCGGAGGGCGAAACTTCTTTATTATGGCAACTAAGCGTCAATCCGCCCAATGCTGCGCCGCCTACAATACTCCCTGATGTTTTGATAAAATCTCTTCGGCTGCAATTTGACATGAACTTTCCTTTGTATGACATTACATCAGTCCTTAAAATATGTTTTCCTGCAAAGTACGATAATACGCAGACATTCTTCTATCGCTTGTTTTGGCTTTTATTATATCGCAAATTCAGCGCCTGCAGCCTGCCCGGCTGAAGGACGCTGCTATATAACACCATTATAAGACCCTATGCTCTCCAGGCAAGCGATTCTTAATAAGCCTCCTGAGGTGTGCTTATCATTATCGTTGTAGGGGCGATTCGCGAACCGCCCAATTTCAAATCCACTCCTCAACCACAATAATAAATATTAAATCGAAAAGGGTAGAGTGTGCATCGCATATCATTTATTCTGCAATGGTAGAATTCAAATCAGAATACAAATCTTTCCACTCCGGATTACATGAACTTCACGGATTTTTTACGTCGGATTAAGTAAACGGTGAGAAGAAATGTATCAAACTCTGCAAATCAGAAAGAG
>CAZWME010000093.1:0-10660 GCA_964634515.1 uncultured Pirellulales bacterium
TTCATGCGATGCACCCAAGACTCCCGGTAACCAGGTTAGGACCGGTGTCTGGGTAACATCCACGGCGCCATTAGCCGGCTCCGGGCTCTCAACAGCACCCTGAGTAATAAAGCTCCAGATGCTGCCTTTATATGTCGTAACTGCATCAAATTCATCGACACGCCAGTAATAAGTCCTGGCCATTTTAAGCGGTCCGGGAGTATAAGTCGTGGCTCCCTGAGGCAGACCACCGGTGGCATTGCCTACTTCGTCGAAACTTTCGCCGAAGAATACGGTATGCAATTTAGAGCCGAAACCGGGCGTCCAGCTAAGTTCACCTTCCGGGTCAACAGAGGCGGCGCCATCAGCCGGAACGGGATTATATGCAGTCTTGGGAGGAACGCTAAAGCTCCAGATTTTGCCTTTCCACGGGCTGTTCGGCTCGGTGTCATTGACCTCATCTATCCGCCAGTAATAAGTTGTGCCCGGGACAAGGCCATCCGGAAAAGCGAATCCGGGGAAGCCGACGACATAGTATGTGTCGGCCTGATTGCCCTGGAAAGTGTTTTCGGCTCCGGAATTTACATCGTCAAAATTATCGCCTACGTACACATCGTGCGAGGCTGCAAAATCTCCCGGGCTCCAGCTCATGCTCACCCATGTATCCTTAAGGAGGGTACCATCTTTCGGGACGGGGCCTAAGGCATACGGATAACCTTCGTCACCTTCCATGGCGGCCAGAATCTCGGCTTCTGTCAACGCCCGGTTGTAAACCCGCGCATCGTCGATGAGGCCGTGGAAGAGACTCTGACCGTCGCTATCAGCCCCTATTCTTAAAGGCAAGCTATTGCCGGCCAAAGGCGAAAGAGCAGTTCCTTCTCCCTCTATAGAACCGTCTACATAAAGTTTCACATCTCCTTCGTCAAAAGTAACTGCTACGTGATGCCACTGCTCTAAGTTGTGGTCAGTAGCGGTAGAAATGCAAGTGCCAGAACAGGATCTTAATTTCGTCCCAGGATGAGTATCCAGGTGGAGACCATTTGCTGTGCCTGCACCAATTTTGTCTATGATTCTACTGCTGCTTGACTCCACCTGATAAATCCATGCTGCTAATGTGAATCTCTCCCACAGGTGCAAGCTCTCATTATCGGATACTTCGATGTAATCGTCGGTACCATCGAACTCCAGCGCGCCTCCTAACATTCCAATTGCCCACAGTGGATCGCCATTTAAAGTGCCATCGTTACCGTAACCGGATGAGTCGTTGGCTACAGTGCCGGAGCCCTCGTCAAATCTCCACCAACCGACAAGATCTGCTTTAGTCGTATCTGTAAGAGCAACGCTGAGCAGTAAAACAAAAGAAATCAAATAAATCAATCTCCTATACATAATAGTCCTCCTTTAAAAACTCAATATATTGCTAATTGACATGCAAAATATAACCACTACGAAGCGCAAAGTTTCTGCTATAATTCCTCCTCTATTTGGAACACTGCAAGAATTTTGTCCGCTGTATTACCTCGAAGCCACAGATGTCCGACTGAGCAGGAACAAACTTCACTTACTTTATCTATAACAAATTATCCCCCTTCCCGTCAAGGAAAATATTTTGCAATATGCATACCCTAACAAGGATCAAAAATACATTCGAAAATAGCTTATTATGCTTTGCTGTGGTGAGTATGATGAAAAAACGTGGGTAAACATTGCATCCATTGCAATTGCGTTTATTCGGCAGATTGTGTATCTTAGTGCCATAAAGAGCTTCAGCAGTTATATACCGTGTTCAAGATAAGAAGCGTAAAATGAATTGTGATGAAAGGCAAAATTATGCATCCAGGAAAGACGATTAAGCTGTTAGTACTTCTCATTATTCCGATGGTGATTTTGAGCGAAAGCTATGGTGTTAGCTCTCAGGAGAATAAGCCGAATATTCGACGTGCGGCAATGTCCACAGGCAGCGATTCCGGAAGTAAGGATTTGAAGACAGCTAAAGCCGAGAATGATCGCTGGGAACAAACAATCCAGAGTTTCGAGGATTGGGACAGCAAGAATTCATTTCCACTCGATGGTGTATTGTTTGTCGGCAGCTCCAGCATTCGACTTTGGCCTACACGCAAACGCTTTGGGGAATTTCCAGTGATAAATCGGGGCTTCGGAGGCAGCCATATTTCAAATGTAAATTACTTTGCTCATCGAATTGTATTGCCTTATAAGCCAAGGGTGATAGTGTTTTACGCAGGAGACAACGACATCTCAGGTAAGAAAACTCCACAGCGTGTATTCGATGACTACCGGAAGTTCGTCAATCTTGTTCACAAAAAGCTTCCGGCAACACGGATTATATTTGTGGGCATTAAGCCGAGCCTTAGCCGCTGGTCGCTTTGGCCGCTGATGAACAAAGTTAATTTGATGATAAAGAAATTCTCCGACAAAGATAAGCGTCTGTTTGTCTTTGATTCCGCATCTCCATTACTTGGAAGTGACGGTAAGCCTGACGAGCAATTTTTTCTAAAAGACAATCTGCACCTGAACAGTAAAGGTTACGATGTTTGGACCGGAAAGCTCAAACCCATCGTTAAAGAAGCTTTTAAGCCAGAGCTGACCGAACTATTGGTCGAACGCGGAATAGAGTCTGAGGGAAAGCGAATATATCTCAATTTGGAATATTTACCGGGGGGACATGAACGGCAGAAACTGGATATATACCTGCCCGAGCAGGGAACAGATACAGGGCCTTTGCCCGTGGTTGTCTGGATACACGGCGGGGCATGGCGTGCCGGCAGCAAAAAGAATTGCCGTTCGAAAGTGTTCCTCAAAGACGGCTATGCGGCTGCGAGTATCAACTATCGTCTCAGTCAGCACGCCAGGTTCCCAGCGCAGATCGAAGATTGCAAGGCTGCAATTCGCTATCTTCGGGCCAATGCAAAAAAATATAACATCGATCCGGACCGTATCGGTGTTTGGGGCTCATCGGCCGGAGGACATCTGGTGGCGCTTTTAGGGACAACCGGTGACGTTAAGGATTTCGATAAGGGGCCCAATCTTCACCTGTCAAGCAAGGTCCAGGCTGTGTGCGATTTCTTCGGGCCTACGGACTTTACCAGGATGAGCGACTTTGAGAGCAGAATGGATCATGACGCCGCCGACTCACCTGAGTCGATACTTGTGGGAGGTCCTGTCCAGGAAAACAAAGAGGCTTGTAAGAGAGTTAATCCGATTACATATGTCAGCAGGAACGACCCGCCGACATTGATTGTGCACGGTGACAAAGACCCGCTTGTGCCGCACAATCAGAGCGAGCTTCTGTATGAGGCGCTAAAGAAGGCGGATGTGGATGTTAAATTTCACACAGTCAAAGGCGGTGTTCACGGCTTTAAAGATGTCCAGGTTGACCGTATGGTTAAGGAGTTTTTTAACAGGCACTTGAAGAAATAGCTCGATTCTTTTATTTAAAGGTTCCCACAATAAGCATTTAATGAAACAGCAAAAGTTCACAGGTCGTGTGAAGCAAGGCTTTTTGTGTAAGTGTATTGCCCCGCCGCTGTTCAAAAGGAATCCCTCAGTCCTTTGGAAAGCTGCTGCAGGTTCTGAATCCGCTCAGAGCTGATTTTTCTGCAGTATCGAAGGTTCGCGTATTCGAGATACCAGTCTGATATCCTTGTCCACAGGCCACTTCCGGAGTCTCGCTGCCGAAGTTGCTGAGAGAAAGCATGTAACGGCTCACTAAAGTGACGCTGCGAGCCTGCGGCTTTAACTTTACGGTCCATTCTGGTCAGCATCTTATGCAAAGTCACAAGCTCCGGGTTTTGCGGCCGCCTTAGTTTTGTTTTATTTTTAGACCTCTTCCTGCTGTATCGTAACAGGGCGAGGGACAACCCACCGCCAAGAAGGCTCACCATCAGAACTACGCTGTTAAGTACGCCAAAGGAATCAACCAACCAGCCAAGCACGCCAACAAGACCATATTGATACAAGGCCTGCAGAAGCTGACCAAGAGAACCAATACCGCCACTCATGCGATCCAACTCTTCAAGAGCGGGCGCTGCATCCAGATTCTCTCCTACTGTAGCTTCAACAATGGTCCACTGTTTTTTCTGCCGGTCCCAAGCTTCGACCCAGGCGTGAGCATCCATATTCCGTGCAACCCACAATTCACTCTGCTGATCTTTGACAGTTACTAAAAAACCTGTAACGTATCGAGTCGGTACACCTGCAAGGCGCAGCAGAATCGCAGCACCGGAGGCAAAATACTCGCAATAACCTGTTGATTCCTCTAACAGAAAGTGGGTCAGCTTGTCCCGGCCCGGCGGGATGTTCAACCCGAGCATATAGGTGTAGTTTGTGCGAAAATAGTTAGTGACAGCATTGATTTTCTCTGTAGTGGTGTTGCATCCTGCGAAAATTCTGCCTGCCAATTCATGTACACGCGGATCAAGTTTATTCGGGATATTCAGCATCCCGGTCGGGGGTTTTTGGGAACTTGATTTCGTATAGGCAATCCTGTAATTCAGGCCGCTACGAAATTTCGGATTATAAACAATATCATCGCCATCCCGCATCAACAGATTAAGCGGTGCCTCAATAAAGGACGTTCCCAGTGGTGTAAACATAGTGTCATCGAACCGGGATTCATGTCGGATGGTCATAAACTTACACCGGGAAGCGTCTGCCTTGTTTAGGCTGAAGATGTTCGTTCTGCCTACGAAATACATTCCGAACGGCATATTTTTTTGTTCTGGAAAGAGCACCTCCTGGGAAGATAGATCGTGCCATTCGGATTGAAGATAGACATCAAATGCTCTGGCCCTCAAGTAGCCCGGACTTATGTCGCTCGAAATGCTCAACGCGGGTGTCGGATCCTGCTCCCCCTTGATTAAAAGCACACTTGACAATTTGCCGCTGGTGGAAAATCCCACACGTGACACATCCCCTGACGTATTCTCCAGAGCGGAACCTCTGCCCCAGAACAGGACCGGTAGATTAAGCACCTCTACATGGCGATAGAGTATTGAGCTCATTATCCAGCCGCCGTTAACGGTGACGACCAATATCAGGACAAAGGCAAGCCAGCGGGACATGCGCCACAGGCGTCCGGGAATGGGTCTATCCATCGAACCATGGGCGGACGCTGCATAAAGCACAACAAGAATAACCGACAGCAGCTCTGAGAGGCGAAATGTGATGTGCATGTCATTAAGTAAAAGGACCTGCCCGGCGGATATCGTGACGGCTACGTGAAACAATCCCAGCGAAGAAGGGAGCTGGTCGGGCCTTCCAAGAAACAGTATGAGGATCATCGAAGCCAGGAAGTAGCGGGCTATTGTCTGCCAGGCGACAGCCTCGGCTTGTACGGAAGTTACACGGTGGAGCGAGCCGGCATATCTGTAGTGAATTGAAAACATAATCGCCAGGAAAAGCAGGAGTAATGACGTTATAACACGTCTTTCCGGCTTGATATCCCATGTAAATCGCCGTTGTAAACCCAGCAGTCCCAGCATACAAAGTATTGTCGGATACGCAATATCACCAGAGACCAGCCCGGTGAGCAGCGAGCTTGTCAGTACTATAATTATAGCAATGGCTTTTTGCGTCCTCATAAGCGTTTTATTTGCCCGGTCAATATCTCATCAGGAGACAGATAGCGAACATCTCCATTCCATCTCATATTGTCTTCATCTACATTCATTTGGCCTGATTCACTTATCAGCAGAACATTACAACGGCAGCCGGCCTGATTGGCCAGCTCAAGCAAATGCCGGTATGCCTTATTCGGCCTCAATAAAATGAAAAATACTTCAGAGATTCGAGGGAACTGACTTATCAATACCGGTGATATCTTTTCAAGTGAATATCCTTTAGATGGTTCGCCCCCCGCCAGAATATAATGTATCTTATCGATGCGCATCATTCTGGGCAAGGCAACGAGCTGATAAATTTCGGAACCGGCAAGAAGAATATCAATTAGACTGTCATTGTTTATTGTGAAAGCCACCGAAGCACAGAGAGATACCGCGGCTTCGAACTCCCTGCTTTCGTTTGAACCTGACAATAACGGGAATTCTGAAACGCAGTCCACTATGGGACGCCTTACGGCGGTATCCAATATCAGTGCAGTTCGTTTGTCAAAATCATCGTGGTACTCCTTTGTGGCCGGCACAGAAAGGCGTGCCCAGGCACGGGCGTCAATTCTTCGGGGGGAATCACCCGGCAAAAAAGGACGGTTCCCGGCGTATTCAGGGAAAGCACTCCTTTGGCCGGCGAGTCTTGCGCCGCCAGCACAAACATTTTGACTCAGGCCAATGGGGGATAATTGGAGCCGGTAAAAAACCGGAAGAACGATAAGAGTCTCCCTGTCATCATATGATATGCCAAAATTAAACAAGTTAAATGGAAAGCCGGACTGGCAAATCGGCCTTTTGATTTTGTAATAGCCACGCCGGGCGGTTCGTATCTCAACAGTCACTTCGATATTCTCGCCGGGACCAAGCCGTGGAATCACCTGTGCGCCTGCGAGCTGTTTAATCGCATCAGGCAAATCACTAAAATCCACACAGAGATTATAGGCAGGCAGGCGCGAGGTGTTCTTTAGAATATAACTGAAGCTTGCTATCTGTCCTACGATAACACGTTCAGGCAGATTAGCGACCATCCGGATTTTGGGCCGCAGAACAAAGCCCACCAGCAAAGCCATCAGCATAATCGTCACCAGAGCCGAAAGTATCCCAAAGGCAGGAACAATCAAAGCCGCTAAAGCCACAAAGAAAGTACCTCGCAGAATTACCTTGCCGGTATCAGTCAAACCAAGATGTAATCTACCATCGTTTTTTTTCATCGTGGCAGCCGCCTCTTCAAACGGGAACTTTGATACGACCGACGATGTCCATTACAATAGCCTTAGGCGTAGTACCGCTGTGGAGTGTTTTAGAGGTCAAAATAATTCGATGCGGTAATACATGCGGAACAAGCCATAACACATCGTCGGGAATGACAAAATCTCGCTTTTGGAAATATGCCCGGGCACGGGCCGCCCGTGACATCATCAAGGTCCCGCGGGTGCTGATACCTAAGCGAAGGCGATTATCATTGCGGGTAGCATGCACAATTTCAACAATATACTCCAGAATAGTCTCATCGATGTGAACGTCGGTCACCTCTTTCTGTATCTGGCGGACCTTATCAAGCTGGAGTACAGGTTTTATTCTGTCGAGTGGTTCATTATGTGCATGTGACTTGAGAATATCAATCTCGACTTCAACAGACGGATAACCTATCGCAAGACGAACCAGGAAGCGGTCAAGCTGGGCTTCAGGTAACGGATAAGTTCCGTGGAACTCAATGGGATTCTCCGTGGCAATAACCATAAACGGTTTCGTCAGTGGATAACGCTGTCCTTCAATCGTCGCCTGGTTCTCATTCATTGCCTCAAGAAGTGCCGATTGTGTTCTTGGTGAAGCACGGTTGATCTCATCGGCAAGAAGGATATTGCAGAAAATGGGGCCGGGATTGAACTTGAAGTCCCCGTTAATCGGATTGTATATAGATGAGCCGAGGATATCCGCAGGCAATAGATCGGGCGTGAATTGTATCCGGCGAAATTTGGCATCAATGCTTCTGGCCAATGCTTTGGCCATGGTCGTCTTGCCGACACCCGGTACATCTTCAATCAGGACAGAGCCTCCTGCTAACAGGCAGACTATCATTACATCTATACAATCGCTCTTACCGTATATCACACTTTGAAGATTTTCCTTTAACGGCGCCAATAGCGGATTTTCAATTTTTGTAGTAGTCAATTCCTTGTTCTCCCAAAATACAGCCCAATTACACTATAAGCTCAGAAATTACATTATAAATATATACGCATCGATTGTAAATTAAGTTCTATGAGTCCGTATAAAAAAGAAACGTAGTAGTAAAATCAGTTCAAAATTGGTATCTTGATAGATAACTGATTCATCGTTTTCTAAATTTAGATTTAATCAGGTTTTTAGTATTAAGAAACGAGAAGCTTCGAATTAATTTTAGAGGAGGCCGGCCCATGACCCGTCAACGTAAACAGACGATTATTGTTACAATTCTGATTCTTGCCAGGTGTACAATCGCCGCTGATTCAGGGAAAACACAAATCATAAAAGTTCAATCACCCAACAAAAAAACAACTGCAACCGTGCGTTTATCCGTCTGCGGACAGGCAAGAAATCCCAACAATAAAGCACAACTGGAATACAAAGTGGATTACGCGGGCAGAGAGGTGATTTCGTACTCCCCACTCGGTATCATTCGCGCCGACGAAAAGTTTACCGATAACCTGAAATTCATTGATACGGTTAGCAGTCCTGTAATCGACGAGAGCTACACCATGCCGCATGGTAAACGTCGTATCTGCCGCAACTATTACGCGGAATCAACAATTAAACTCCGAAACAATGACGGCGCCAGGCTCGAAGTTATAGTCCGTGCATATAATGATGGAGCAGCCTTGCGTTATCGCTTCCCCGAAAGCAGCGACAAGACCTACACCGTCACAAAAGAGCTTACAGGTTTCCAGCTCCCGGCTAGAGGTAAAGTCTGGCTTCATCCTTACGATAAAGCCACCAAGTACAGCCCCGCCTACGAAACTTATTACTTCGACGGCACACGCGTCGGTACATCCTCACCAAATAAGGAAGGCTGGGCCTTTCCGGTTCTTTTCCGAAACTCGGACACCTCCCGCTGGGGCCTCATCACGGAAGCCGGCCTCGATCCAGCTTACTGCGGCTGCCGGTTAGAGCAAAACGCCCCTAAGGGTCTCTACCGCATCCGCTTCCCCAATGAAGGTGAAGGAAACAACACCGGCCAAATTAATCCATCGGCAAAATTGCCCTGGGCTACTCCCTGGCGTGTTATCATCCTCGGTGACAGCCTTGCCCCTATCGTCGAATCCACCTTAGTTACCAATCTCAATCCGCCGTCCATCATTGAAGATACTTCATGGGTCAAGCCCGGCCGGGCTTCCTGGAGCTGGCTCTTCGATCACGACAGCCCACAGGACCACGACAAACTCCGTAAGTGGATCGACCTTGCCGCCGAAATGGGTTGGAAATACTCTCTCATCGATGCCAACTGGACTATTATGAAAAACGGTACTATCCACGACCTTATAGCCTATGCCAAAACCAAAGGTGTCGGTTTGCTCCTCTGGTATAACTCCGGGGGCCCGCACAATATTGTCACTGAAAAGCCCCGCGGCACCATGTTGCTAAAAGACGTCCGCCGCTTCGAATTCGCTATGCTGAAAAAATGGGGCATCAAGGGCGTAAAGGTCGATTTTTTCCAGTCCGACAAGCAAAACGTCATTCAACTTTACCACGACATTCTTAAAGACGCCGCTGACTACCAGATTATGGTAAACTTCCACGGCTGTACCCTGCCCCGCGGCTGGTCCCGCACCTATCCCCACCTGATGTCTATGGAAGCAATGAGAGGTGAGGAATGCTACAGCTTCGATAAACTCTATCCCAAAATGGCGCTTACTCTTAATACAATCCTTCCTTTCACCCGCAACGTTGTCGGCCCTATGGACTACACTCCTGTAATGTTCTGGGACAACGTCTATCCCCACTTGACAACCTACGCCCATGAACTCGCTCAGGCGGTTGTTTATGAATCAGGCTGGACCCACTTCGCCGACGGTACAGAAGCCTACCTCGAACTGCCTGATGTACCCAAACAATTCCTGAAAGATGTACCTGCGGCATGGAACGAGACTAAATTCATCGATGGTTTCCCGGGCAAATATATCATTATTGCCCGCCGCAAGGGTAATCAATGGTTTCTCGGCGGTCTTACCGGCCAGGACACAACACGCAAACTCAACCTCGACCTTAGTTTCCTCGGCTCCGGGGTATATAATGCCACCGTAATCTGTGACGGCGCAAAGCCCCGCACTTTCAAAACATACAACCAATCCTTAACCGCCACTGATAAGCTTAAAATCACGCTGCAAAAATACGGCGGCTTCGCAGCCCATCTCAAACCGTAACGAACACCACAATATATTATATACTCGATACATAATAGGTATATGGAGGTCTTAAACTTAGGATGGAATCCCTGTGAATCTCGGGCCAACGGTTAAGACTTTAAAAGCGGAAAATTTCCAACAACAGGCTAATTCTCATAAATTGCCCAATGTCCAATCAGGATAGTTTGCCAAAGTTTTTATTCCTAAGTTTTTGGACTAAGAATTAGGGCAGAAAAATTTCTAAAATAATTATTTTTTTTGTTGCAATAGGCTGTTCAACTGCGTATAGTGTATTAGGTAAGTAATACAGTAACGATTTTGAGGTGAAATTAAATGTTATTAGAAATTGACCATCACAGCGGTGTGCCTATTTATCGCCAAGTAATCAGGCAGATCCGGCAGCAGATAATGACCGATGGATTGAAGGAGGGAGACCAGTTGGAAACAGTTCGTGCACTGGCAGCACAACTGAAAGTCAATCCCATGACTGTTAGTAAAGCATACTCATTTCTGGAAATTGAGGGGCTTGTCCAAAGAAAACGGGGAATTGGTCTTTTCGTGGTTAAGGTAAGGAAAGGCCAAAAAGACCAAATCAAGGATCAATTATTCAATACCATTGTAAATAAGGCGGCGATCACCGCTATCCAGTTGGGAATATCAGAAGATGAAGCTATA
>CAZWME010000094.1:0-9094 GCA_964634515.1 uncultured Pirellulales bacterium
AGATTCGTTGGCTTGCCATTTTAGGCGTGCACAAATGTAATTTCATGTGCCAGATCCCTCCTGTTCGAGTCCCCCTTAGACTGCGCTGAGGGCTACGGCTTATTCAGATTAGGCCCTTGCGCTTTCATAGATGACTGTTTTTCCAAAGTTTGTTGACTGAACATATACAATCGCCTATAGTATTTAAGCGTTTACTATCAATATGCAATAGAAGATTGAGGTAAGGCAATGGAGAAAAACAGTAAAATGCAATTCAATTGGCGAGCGTTCTTTTCGGTCCTGTCTGCAATGTCCTTTCTTGGGATGTTCTTTACCGGGGTCATTCTTTTCGTAGTTCCGCCGGGGCGTATCGCAAACTGGACGGGATGGACCATCATCGGCCTTAGCAAGCACCAATGGATCGGTCTGCATGACTGGTTCAGTATCATTTTCGTGGCAGCATCGGTGTTTCATGTGTATCTCAACTGGAAGGCGTTAGTAAGCTATTTCAAGAACAAGATCAGCAAGGCGTTCGCCCTGCGCATAGAATGGGCATTTGCATTAGTTATTTGCTGTGTGGCCCTTATTGGTACTCTTGTCGAGATGAAACCTTTTTCTTCATTGCTTGCCTGGAATGAGAACATAAAACATAGTTGGGACAGCAGCCAGCAACGCGCTCCTATCCCCCATGCCGAGTTACTGACGCTCAGTGAACTATCCGAGCAAGTGCGTGATTTGAGCCTCGAAACGATACTCGCAAACCTGAAATCGAAGGGGATTGAGGTAGAATCGGCGGATATTGCGCTCGGAGATTTAGCTGAGGCACACGATATGACACCTGCGCATCTTTATGACATCGCCGTGGGACAGGCCGGACATGGCGGGGGTCCGGGAGGGTCTGGGTCTGGACAGAGAGGAGAACGGCATGGTGAGGGTGGATCCGGACGCGGTTTCGGCCAAATGACACTTAAAGAGTACTGCGTTAATACAGGTCTGGATGTTGATGAAGCCGTCAAAAAACTCCAAGATGCCGGTTTTAAGGCCAGTTCAGATATGACTATACGCACTATTGCAGATAGTACAGGCGTCCATCCATCAGAAATACGAACTCTCCTCGAAGCTCCAATCCAGTAGGATGGCCAAATAATTTATTTAGCATTAGTATTTTAATGAAATCTATGGTTTCCACCATGATATCATGCAAAAAGTTATTAAAAAATCTCACAAATTTCACCTTTCTACGAATTTTTTCGCACAATTTAAAAAAATTATTCCAAGGGTCCTTTTCTTGCCCATACCTCCTATATGCCGCATATTAACAATGTCTATGTATTCTTTAACAAATCGACATTGCCCAGAAATCAGTAAAAATCGCCTGAAAAACACATTATTTCCATAAAAATGCCCTAAAAAATTACAATTAAACAATAACTTGCAAGTTTGTCGATTTCTTATAAAGACAAAATATGTTATAGTCCATTGCTTGATAAAGTGAGTTTTTAGCACTGAAAATGATTTTTTTGTAACAAAACGGCAATCTCAAGCGTCTGATATAATAGTTGCCGGTTTTGTCCTATATACTGGTTTGAGGTAGAGGTAGATACTTTGCCTGAATAACCCTGTGAGCCCAAGAGATTTTATAGAGGTGGTCATGGCATTACAACACAAGAAAAAATTAGGCGAGCTATTATGTGAAAAATCATACCTGGATCATCTCAGGCTTGAATCTGCGCTTGCCGAGCAAAAAGTCGAACATCGTCGTTTAGGCCAGATTCTTCTGGAACTCGGCTATATAACGGAAACCCAGTTAAACGAAGCACTTGCACTCCAAGCTGGTATAGAGAGGATAGATTTAGCAGACGTTTCAATAAGTAATGAAATCCTTACGCTTGTACCTGCGGAATTAGTCAGTAAATACAGCGTTTTGCCATTACGTTTTGATTCACGAAATCACAGAGAGAACTCAGAAAACAAGCAATCACCAACAAACAATAATAAATTGTTAGCTGTTGCGATGACAGACCCGTTTCAGCCGCAGGTTCTTGAGAATTTACGCCTTGTTACCGGCTATCCTGTTCGCAGGTATTATGCCGATCCGAAAGACCTGGAAAATGCAATAATGAAATTCTACGGCAGCAATGTGGCCCGGATGCTGGATAATCTTGTGCCGGTCGATCAAATGCCGGATGCAGATGATCTTGATAACCTGGATTTTTCACCGGCCAAACTGCATGAGCTGGCCAGAGAGCCCTCGCTGGTCAACCTTGTGAATCTGATAATCCTGGAGGCGATTGAAACCAGAGCGAGCGATATTCATATCGAGCCGTTCGAGCATGACGTAAAGATAAAATATCGAGTTGACGGCCTGCTTGTGGAGAGGTCACCTTCCTCAAAGCGTCTTCAGGCGGCAATCATCTCACGTATCAAGATTATGGCGGACATGAACATCGCCGAACGGTTTGTTCCACAGGACGGACATATCGAATTCGCTGGCAAAAACGGCAGAGTCGATATTCGTGTTTCAACAGTGCCGACAGTGTTCGGTGAATCCATTGAGCTGAGACTTTTGGACAGGACAGCGTCACTGATACCACTTCATGATTTGGGTATGAACGACCAATGTCTGGAAGGTTTTGATAAATGCCTGCAAAAGACCCACGGGATTGTGCTTGTTACAGGGCCGACGGGCTGTGGTAAGACAACGACCCTCTATGCAGCGATGAAAAGGATTTATACGCCGTCGGTGAAGATGATAACGATAGAAGACCCTGTTGAATATCAACTCGAAGGCATAAACCAGATGCCTGTCAATCCGAAAAGAGGGCTCACGTTCGCCACTGGGCTGCGTCATATCCTTCGTCACGACCCGGACATCGTAATGGTTGGAGAGATTCGAGATGCAGAGACCGCCAATATAGCAATCCGCGCGGCATTGACCGGCCACCTTGTTTTTTCAACACTTCATACGAACGATGCACCCGGTGCGGTCACAAGATTAATAGATATGGGTGTCGAGCCGTTCCTGCTGGCCAGCTCTCTGGAAGCGGTGTTGGCTCAAAGGCTGGTTCGTAAAATTTGTCCGAAGTGCAAAGAACCTTACGAGCCCGACGAACACTTAATAAAGAACTTAAACGGCTCTATGAAGATTGAGCCCGGCGCAACGTTCTATCACGGCACCGGCTGCAATGATTGCAACCATACCGGCATGAAGGGGCGATTAGGTATGTTCGAACTGTTCAGAATAACCAGCAAGCTGAGAGAATTGATAGCGGAAAAACCAACCACAGAACAGCTTATAAAAGCAGCCCCTGCGGACCATATTAGTATGGTACACGATGGCATCAGCAAAGTTTTAGCAGGTGTTACGACACCTGATGAAATCTTCAGGGTCTCCAAGACTATAAGTGAAGATGAGTAATGCGAAGGTTTTCTGAACAAGTGAAAAGATATAAGAAATGAGTCAATATTCTTACAAAGCAGTTGACCGAGGCGGGGGACACGTCAAGGGCCTGATAGAGGCGGTTGATCGCAGAAGTGCGGTTGCCGTTCTGGCGGATAAAGGTCATTTCGTAACAGAATTGTTCGAGAAAGACAATGCACCAAACGTTGCGTCGCATGCTGAGGGCAAAGAGAAGGCCCCTCTGGATCTGAGCCAGCTTTTACGCTTCGGCTCGCGAAAGGTCAGCAGCAAAGACGTTTTAGCGATGACAACTCAGTTAAGCACGGCATTACAGGCCGGGCTTCCACTTCTGAACGGCCTCGAGCTTATTCGCGAGCAACAGCACAGGCCGGGGATGAGAGAAATGTTAGGCGACCTCGTGAATGCAGTCAGCTCCGGTCAATCACTTTCAGAAGCCATGGAAAAACACGAGAAGGTTTTCAATCCTCTGTATCTGTCGATGATACGAGTCGGTGAGACAGGAGGAATTCTCGAACAAACAACGGCCCAATTGGCAGGGATACTGACCAGAGACGAGAAGATAAAGACGAATATGAAAAATGCTTCTGCATATCCTATATTCGTTCTGTGCATAGGACTTGCGTCAGTGGCCATTATAATCACCTGGATACTGCCGACCATAATCGGGACGATAAGCGAAACCGGGGCCCTGCTGCCGCTGCCGACAAGGATATTGATAGGAATAAGCAGATTTTCGAAAGCATTACTCACCCCGGGCTATGGATGGATTTTTCTGGCCCTGATAGTAGTTGGGCTGTATTACCTTTCAAGATGGACAAAAACCGTCGGCAAAATCAAGTGGGACTCTTTTAAGCTGAGAATACCTGTATTAGGCTCGGTATTGCGGACGATAGCGGTGGGAAGATTTGCCCGGACACTCGGGGCGCTCACCAAGGGCGGTGTTATCATTTTGGAGGCCCTTAGCGTAGTTCGGGATACACTCGGCAACGAATTGCTGGGCAGGGAAATCGATGTCGTAGCAGAAAAAGTCAAGCGCGGCGAGTCGCTGGCCGAACCGTTAAGCGAGTCCGGATATTTTCCACCCCTGTTAGTTCAAATTGTCTCTATTGGTGAGCAAACAGGCAAGCTCGATGAATTACTCCTCAACGCAGCCGAGACTTTCGATACCGATGCAGACTCTGCAATAAATCGATTTATGGCGATTTTCCCGGCGATTTTGATATTGCTGCTGGCTTTAATAATAGGATTCATAATAATAGCAACGCTTTTGCCAATCGTGGCAATGACTCTTGGTGGAGGGATGGTTTAAGACAGTTTTGAGTTTTTAGTTCTTAGTTTTGAGTTTATAAATCCTCGTTTACACTCGGGGTTCTGATATTAAGTTTTGAGTTTTTTGGTTTCTTTAGAAAGGTGGTCAAATGGAGCGAAAGAAGCAAAAAAGAAAAGCATTTACTCTCGTAGAATTGCTTGTAGTGATTATTATTATATCGCTGCTCGCGGGATTTGTCGCACCAAAAATGCTTAGTCGCGTCGGTAAGGCCAAAAAGGACCTTGCAAGGCCCAAGATGGCACTTATCGAAAGCGCAATCGAGAGGTTTGGGCTTGATTGCGGCCAGTATCCGGATGACTCTATGGGGCTTGAAGCCTTGCTGACTCCACCATCGGGTCTGGAGGAAAAATGGAACGGGCCGTATCTAAAGCTCAGCCAACTGAACGATCCTTGGGACAATCCTTATATATATGTCGCCGAAGGAGAAATCAATCCCGGCAGTTTCGATTTGGTAAGTCTCGGAGCGGACGGCACAGAGGGTGGCGAAGGGGACGCCGAAGATATATTCAATGAGTAAACAACCGGCAGTGTCATAAGTCATAAGCTATGAAATCGGGTGAGTTTGTAAGAAATGCAAAGGCAAAGATCAAAAGTCGAGGTCAACGCGAAGAAACGCGGCTTTACACTTGTGGAAGTGTTAGTGGTAGTAGTTATCATAGGACTTCTGGGAGGTCTTGGCGGCGGTCTTTACGTGGGGACATATAAGAGGCTGCTAGTTGAAAAAGCGGCGCGTGACTTTTTTCTTACCGCCAAATATGCAAGGATAATGGCGATCGAGAAACAGCGCCAATACAAAATAGTATTAGATGCCGTCAATAACGGATTTCACTTAGTGACAACACAATTGGACGAAGAAGGCGAACAAACAGAACAGATGATCGTGAGTGATTCTTTTTGCAAGCCGGTGACATTTGACAATGAAATCCAGTTCGAAGACATTAAGATAACACCGATAAGCTTAGTAACCACAAATGAGGATGACGAGGAGGGTCAATCAATAGTATTTTCAGCAAATGGTACAGCGCAAACGGCTGTAATTCAGATAGGTAACGGCAAAAACCATTATACAATTACCATATCGGCTGCAACGGGCAAGGCAAAAGTGTATGACGGCATAGTTGAAAACGTGGAAATAGGAGTTATCGATTTGGACGCAGAATCATGATCCGTTGTGAAAAAAACAAGAAAGGATTTAGTCTGATTGAGACACTCGTTGCCAGCGCCATCCTTTCCGGTGCTGTTTTAACGTTAGGGGCAATCAGCACGATGTCTGTTAGTAGTACACGTCTTAACAGGCGATATGAAGTAGCGGCATCTCTGATTGATAAACAGCTTAATCTGATTGACTATGTCGGGATCGACGAATTCATCGAATTAGGCCAGTTGGAAGGAGTTTTCGAGGGATACGAACCGACTTATCACTGGGAAGTTGTAACTGAATACCAGGATATCGACAGCCTGTACCTTGTAACAATCACCGTTAGCTGGGTTGACGGCAATCGGCCATACAGCATCTCAGTTGATACCATGCTTGACGGAGTAAGTGTATATCTCGAGGTTGAAGTGGAGTAGAAGTGAATAAAATTGATTCTAAAAAGAGGGGATTTACATTAGTAGAAGTGATGGTGGCCGTGACTATAGGTGGATTTATTATGCTGGTCGCGGTGGGAACACTGAAGGCCATTACCAGCAGCGCCGAGATGGTTGACACTAATATCAGTGCCGCCGCAGAAGTACGATTTGCAATGAATCTTATCGCACGGGACCTTGTGAATTTCTATCGTGACGAGAATAATGAAAATACGAAATTAATCGGTATAACCGAAGAATCATCGGACGGCAATGCCAGCTATATGGTTTTTTACACGCTCAACAGGATGAAGGCCAGGACAGACCAGGCTGAAGGTGATATTTATGAAGTAGAATATTCCCTGCGGAAAGATGAAGACCGCTCATTGCTAATGAGACGATTATGGCCTAACCCAAATGAAGAATATGAGCCTGGAGGAATTTTAGCTGTTATCGCAGAGGACATTGAAGTTTTCGAGGTCAGGTACTTTGACGGAGAAGAATGGTCGGATGAATGGCCTGAAGAGATGGAGGTTTTACCTCAGTTAATTGAAGTAAGTATTGTGGGTAAACCACAGAGCCGGGGAACACCGGCAATGGAATCCATTATGATTAATTTGACCAGATCGGTAACAGCCGCAGTTGCGGCCTCAGAAAGTAGTGAGGGAGGCGGCGGTGGAGGCAGCCCTGAAGGTATCGAGGGAGGCGCCCCGACAGGGGTAAGATGATAAATCAGGAAGAATTTTAAAACAAAAGTTTAGCTGAAACAATGCGTACTAAAGGTAATAACAAAGGTCTTGTTCTTGTAACAGTTCTATGGGTAATAGTAGTGCTCATGGTGATTGTTTCGGTCCTCGGTCGCCAAAGCCGACTTGATACGAAAGTCTGCCGTGCCAGACTGGAAGGGGTCAGATGCAAGTGGGCGTCCCGTGCAGGAATAGAAAAAGCTATCGGAATACTCAATGAGGACACAAGAGAAAGTGACTGTCTGATTGATTTATGGAGTGATAATGAGGAAGATTTTAATGATATTTATTTACAGAACTGCTGGTTTACCGTTCGAGTTGTTGATGAGTCGAGTAAATTAAATATAAATACAGCTACAAAAGGGCAGCTTTTAGCGTTACCGGAAATGCTCGAAGAAATCGCAGATGCAATAATTGACTGGCGTGATAAAAATGATACTCCAAGCGCAGGAGGCGTCGAAGGCGGATATTATGAGAATCTGCCGTTCGGCTACATGGCCCGTAACGGCCCGCTGCGTACCATACGCGAGCTTCTTTTAGTCAAGGACGTAACCGAACAGTTATTTTTTGGGGAAGACACCAACCTGAACGACCAGTTGGATTATAATGAACAAGACGGTGAAGAGAGCCTTCCATATGACGACGGAGATAGTGAGCTTGACAAGGGATGGATAGCGTACCTGACATGCTATTCTTACGATAACAATAAAGACGCCGAGGGTAATGAAAAAACCAATATCAACCAGGGCAATGCGAATCAGCTATCAAGGTCTCTTGGCATAAGCAACAATCAGGCCGAATCGATTGTCGATGGCCGCTCCTATGAAAGCATCGGCGATTTGATAGGCAGCGGCTCGAACAGCATACTGGATGTACAAACTTTTTCGAGTATAGCAGACAAGATAACAGTTGACGACAGTGATAATATACCCGGTAAAGTAAATGTTAATACGGCCTCAGAGATAGTACTGGCAGCCTTGATGGGCGGGGGAGATTCGGCCGAGCAAATTGCTCAGGAAATAATTTCCTATCGTGAAACTTTATTGTACGGGATTGAAAGCATTGGGGAGCTTTTGGACGTTCCGTCGATGAGAATTAATACGTTTAAGAATATTGTGGATTTAATAACCACACGATCCGACGTCTATTCAATTCGCTGCGTGGCGACTGCCGACAGAAACGGCCCTAACGGGGCAAAACTGGAAACCGAAGCGGTGGTGGACAGGGTCGAAAGCCCATGCAAGATACTTTACTGGTATCAGGGAGCAAGTAATTGATGAGCACAAAAACGAATATTAAAACACCACATTCTGTTATAGCAATAGCACACGAGGAAGGTAAGTTCAAGGCAATCGAGCTCCGCGATCAGAGCGGGACCACAAATATTCTCTGGGCAAAGAGCAGCGAAGATAGCTCAGCAAACTGGCGAACATTCGCCGCCAAATGCGGTTTGTCTATCGAGCCAACGGCTCAAAGAAGCCCTGACAATTCCAGAGCAGTTGTGGTCGGCTTTAATTCGGCGGGTGTGGCTTTTTATCGTATCAGTGTACCAGCAGTTGGCGAGGAAGAAACCGCATCGATAGTAAAATTACAAGCTGAGACCCGGTTGCCGCTTCCGGCAGAACAAATGGAAATGTCCTGGCGAGCAGACCAGATGCGGAACGGGCAAGTAGGCTTTATCGTAGCGGCGGCAAGAAAAAAACCGTTAGAGGATTTTGTTGAGAACGTTCGTAATTTAGAGCCGACTAAAATATTATTAGACTGCGAGGGAATAACAAAGGCATGGAAGTCATTCTTTTCCGGAAACGAAAAACTCTCCGTGGTTGTAAGTATGTCGGGACAGAATACTCAGGTCTGTCTGGCTGAAAACGGACGATTGTGCAATGCCATGATCCTGGATATAGGAATGGAGGACCTTGTCACAGAGGACGAAGCCGAACAAATGCAAAATTCCGAAAGATTCATACAGGACATGATCAGCGTATTGGAATTGTTCGGCTACAAGGACCAAGCAGAATTGCCGGTTTTTCTGCTCTCAGGCGGTAATTC
>CAZWME010000094.1:9104-10639 GCA_964634515.1 uncultured Pirellulales bacterium
TCACATATGAACATAGTATCTTCTCTCAATTCGGCAGGATTAGATGCGCAAATAGCTCTGCCGGACATCAAGGAATTGCGAACGCCAAGCGAAATCGGCATTGAAGATATCTACGAATACCGCGTAGCAATAGGTCTCGGTCTTATGGCGTTTGAGACGAGTACAAATGAGCTTAACATTTTCAAGCGTATATACAGGCCAACATCAAAAAAAGAAAAAAAACATTGGGTGTATTCACCAAAGATAGCGAGCGGGATAGCAGCAACAATGCTGGTGCTGTTCATCGTTGTCTATTGTGTAGTCAGTATAGCCAGTCCCGTCGCAATAGAAAAGCATTTGAAAGCATCGGCTTCAGACGCTGATCTCAACAGTCTGATGCAACGGCAAAAACTAATCAAGTCGGTTGCACAGCAAAGGCCCGATTTACTCGAGCTTTTAGGTCAGATTAACGCCAGCGGCGAGAAGGGGATAAAACTGGAGAGTTTTCATTTTAAGAAGGGTCAGCCGGTTACAATTACCGGTGAGGCGTCCGGCAATGAGCAGCTATATAAGTTCGAGAAAAACTTACAGGGCCGAAAGAACATAAATAGTGTGAAAATGAACCCAAGCAGAGACGCTAAAACCAAGAAAATCAAATTTACCATAACTTTTCATTATAGAACTTTCACGAAATAGAAAACCTGCAAAGAAGGTTTAAAAGCTATGAAAATAAAATTGAAACAAAGTGACGTTCGTGCATTAAAGATCCTGGTTGTATGCGTAGCAGGAATTTTCGTATTTTGGGTCGGATCCAAAATTTATGGCCGCTTGAAAAAGGCACAGACATCTACAGCCTTGCTGAACAACAAACTGGAACTTATCGATGTGGACAAGGCCAAGCGAGCAGGCTTGAAGTCAATTGTGCCTAAGTTTGAGATGCCGATAGGGGAAGAAGACCAAAAATTCCTGTTCCAAGATAAACTAACCGAACAATTCAAAAAGGCGGGAATAAAAAACCAGCCTTTGCAGGTCGCCTCCAAAACAACTTCCAAGAAGGACGGATACCAATTGCTGCGCATGAAATGCAGTGCTACGTGCAAATTAACGCAGGCACTCGATTTCCTGGCCAACCTGAAAGACAATCCGTATCTGGTCGGAATCGAGGAATTGCGGTTACGAATCGATAAAAAGAAACCTCAGGAAGTTGCTATGGACCTGACAGTATCAACATTCGTTAAGTAAGTGAGGCAAATTGTGACAATCGATTATCTGAAAGAAAAGAAAGAACTGGTTTCAGTCATTCTCCTTTGCGTCTCAGCGGTTATGGCAGTTTCTATTTTAGTAAAGGTGACGGGCTTTTTTACCGCCTCAGCGAAGGCAGAGAGGATAGTCACGGACGCCGTTGCACAAAATACTGAGGATACCAATGATATCAACAAGTACTTCACCAAATACAAGATGCTTGCAGATGCCCTTAAAAAGAACAATTTGTTCTCGCCGCCTGTCGCCAAGCAGCACCCTGTAACCGAGGTAACAGGGATATTGGGTGATGAAGT
>CAZWME010000095.1:0-10576 GCA_964634515.1 uncultured Pirellulales bacterium
GGCTGGGTCGATTTCCTCGAGGCCCAGGGATACACGGTTGACCACACGGAGGGTGCTTCATTTGGAAATGGGTACTGGCGTACTCTGGATGCTGATAAAATAGCCGCTCTTAATGCCGCCGATCTGGTAATTATAAGTCGCTGCAGCGATAGCGGCAATTACGCCTCTGATGCAACCGAGACGGAGCAGTGGAATTCTGTCACTACGCCGCTGATACTAATTAATGTGTATATGGTCAGGAACACCCGTTGGTTGTGGGTTGACAATGAGAGTCTGGCCGGGGACGGCGGCACTCCTACACTCCAGGCCGTGGATCCAGCACATCCTATTTTCTATGGCATCACGCTCGATACCAAAAATCAAGTGGACGTCTTTGACCAGGCTGTGGGGACCGGCACATCCTCGTTTTACAACTCTCTTGATGTCGGTAACGGCACCTTATTAGCTTCACCAGTTGGCCAGGAACAAACTATGATCGCCGAATGGGAAGCTGGAGTCGAGTTCCACAACGGGGGTGGCCAATTTGCTGCGGGCCGGCGCTTGCTATTGTGTATGGGAACGCGAGAAGGTGTGGGCTATGGTCGAGGCGAGTATAACCTCAACACTGAGGGTGAGAAGCTGTTCCTTAATGCAATCGAATATATGCTCGGTACCTTGCAGCGCTTAAAGGCTTCCGGCCCCATACCGATCGATGGTGCCCTCTATGCGGATACATGGGCCAATCTTAACTGGTCGGCGGGAGATACAGCCGCCTCGCACGATGTTTACTTCGGTGAAAATTTTAATGACGTGAACGATGGTACGGCCGAGACGTTCATTGGCAACCAGACATTAACGTTTCTCATTGTTGGTTTTCCCGGATTTGCTTTTCCGGATGGTCTTGTTCCGGGTACAACGTACTACTGGCGAGTGGATGAGCTTGAAGCAGACGGTGTAACGAAACATAAAGGCGATGTCTGGAGCTTTTTGGTTCCTCCAATGAAAGCCTATAATCCGGTCCCGCTTGATGGCGCAAAATTTATCGACCAGAACGTTGACCTCGAGTGGAGCCCGGGCTGGGGCGCAAAATTGCACACCGTATATTTCGGTGAAAATTTCGATGATGTCAACAATGCTGCCGGCGGTCTGCCCCAAGGGGGTGGAACCTACGACCCAGGAACGCTTGAAATAGATAAGCTCTATTACTGGCGAGTTGATGAGTTTGACGGCGTCACAACCCATAAAGGTGATGTCTGGAGCTTTACGACGATACGCCCCGGCGGCGGTATCAGAGCACAGTATTACAGGGGTGGGAGCTTAGGCGGCAGTCCTGTTATCAACACCAAAGACGCTAATATTAATTTCAACTGGGCTGCTGAATCGCCTGATACAATACTCGACGTAGAGAGTTTCTCTGTAAGATGGACCGGCGAGCTGGAAGTGGAGTTCTCTGAAACTTACACGTTCTACGCCAATACTGATGATGGTGTGCGTCTGTGGGTGAATGATCAACTCATTATCGACAGATGGGTGGACCGTCGTGCGCCGACAGAGGCAAAGGGTACCGTTGAGCTAATTGGCGGGCAGCGAATTCCGTTTGTGATGGAATACTATGAAAGCGGCGGAGATGCTGTTGCCGAGCTGCGATGGGAGAGCCCTTCTCTGCCCAAGCAGATTATTCCGGATGCAGCTTTCTCCTTACCGGTAAAAGCCAGCGGTGCAAATCCATCCCCCGGCGCGGTTGATGTTACGCAAACACCTGTCCTTGAGTGGGGAGCGGGAGATTTCGCCGCTTCGCACGAGGTCTATTTTGGGATTGATGCCGATAGTGTAAAAAATGCTGACACAAGTTCGGCCCAATACAAAGGAAGCAGGAATCTCGGTTCTGAGAGCTATGACCCAGGGCAGCTCGAGTGGAACAGCACTTACTACTGGCGTGTCGATGAGGTCAACAATACCAACGCCGACAGTCCATGGACAGGTAACGTATGGAGCTTTACGACAGCCAACTTCCTTATTGTGGACGATATGGAGAGCTACAATGACATTAATGAAGGCGAAGAAGGAAGCAACAGGATATATATGGCATGGGTGGATGGATACGACAATCCGGCAACAAACGGTTCTGTTGTTGGTGATCCCAATGGGCCTCCTTTTGCCGAGATGACTATCGTTCATAGCGGCAGTCAATCGATGCCGTATCTTTACAACAACGCAGTCGGTAAATCCGAGGCGACTCTGACGTTGACTGATACTCGTAACTGGACCGTAAATGGTGTTAACAGACTGGTAATTTGGTACATAGGCGATGCTGCTAATGCAGCCGAACCGATGTATGTTGTTCTAAATAACAGCGCTGTGGTGACCAATATTAATCCGAATGCGGCACAGGCAGGTGAGTGGACCGAATGGAGTATCGACCTGACGCGTTTTACCGACCAGGGCATTAACCTTACCAGCGTCAATACGATTACCCTTGGTTTTGGCAACAGGACCAATCCCGTTGCCGGCGGTGCAGGTTCGGTGTTCTTCGATGATATCCGTCTTTATCGACCGGCACCATAAGTCGGAACCAGCAGTTAACATTGCATAGTTGATATTGCAGATTTGTAAATTCGGGGCCTGTACCTATTCGGTATAGGCCCCTTTATCTTAGAGCAATATCAACTCCGTAGGTTAAACCAGCTCAGGATTTTCAACAAATAAATCCCCTGCATTCCCCCCAGCGCATCTATGGCATCACGTGTCATCTTCCGCATGGTTTACTCCAGCTTTCGTGGCTGCTTCGACAGGGCATCCCTGACCCTCTTCAGGTTCTCGCGGATCTCGGGGTCGTCGGGATCAACGCGAAGTGCTGCTTCAAACTGCACCACCGCGTCGCGCAAGCGCCCTTGCGCCGAATACACCGCGCCAAGGTTATTGCGCGCCTCTGCGTGGTCCGGTTCGAGGCGTACCGCCCGCTCCAGATGGGACTGGGCCTCGGCGTATTTCTGTTGTCTGCCGAGTGCCATCCCCAGCATGTTGAGCGCGCCCACGTGGTTGGGATCGATCTGAATCGTTTGCTGCAGCTCCGCCACGGCTTGCCCCCCGCGTCCCTTCTTCATCAGGGTTCGCGCCAGGTTGAAATGCGCGTGCGTGAAGTCGGGCCTCAGATGGATGGCCCGTTCGAATTGCGCCTGAGCTTCTTCATTGCCCAATCGCTCGTAGGTGATACCCAGGTTATTATGAGCCCCGGCGTATGTTGGATCCGCTTGAAGCGCCAGCTTGAACTGGGCTACCGCTTCTGCAAGCTTGCCCATCTTCAGGAACTCGGTACCCATGCGGTTGTGAACGCGCGCGTAGTTGGGCCGGGCCTTGCCCAATGCCTTGGCGACCGCTACGGCCTCCGCGTCACTTTGAGCAGAACGCGGAATCTCCCATGCCGACGCCGCACGGCCAACGTCGAGTTCGGCTATGATATGTTTAAGCGCCTCGGCAGCAACGCGGCACCCTTCGGGTGAGGGATGGAGCTCGTCGCCAGCGCTGTAACGCAGCCGCGGCTTCACCGCGCCGGCCAACTCCGAGTGGTGCCGCTGGAAAAACTCCGAGAGCCGGACTGACGGGATGTCGTACATCGCCGCCAGATGCTCGACCACGAGCTGCCCGCCGCCTTCGGGCATGAAGCAGAAGTCCGCAATGCGGTCATTTAAAAATCGCGGCCAGATGGCGATCAGCGGCTGAAATCCGTGACGGTCGGCGAGTTCCCGGTATCGGCGCAATCCCTCGGCCACGTTATTGTCTCCGATGGCGTCCCGGTTCCAGCGAACGGGGTCGGCCTCCGCTGCGAAGTGAAACAGGTTCAACCGGACACTGGCCAGGCGAAATAGGTGAGACCTCCGAAACAACGCCTTGACGACCGCGGGACGATCAATCGTTTCCCCAAGAGGAAACGCCTCGCGGTTGAAGTTGTCGAAATCGTTCTCCACGAACACCAGAACTACTACGTCCGGATCAAATCGCAGCCCCTTCACCTCCAGCAGCTCGACTTCGGCACGCGTGCAATACGCGCTGACGCCGAAGTTGAGGACCTCGGTTGATCCGTCACCGTAGAGATCTTCGAGCTGGCGAGAAATGGTTTCGGATTCTCGTAGCCCATAGCCCTCGACAACCGAATCTCCGAGCAGCAGGACCCGCCTGACGCCATCAGGCTTCTGGAGCGTGCGCTCCCTGTCGCGCTGTCCGTGGGAGTTGGTCCGTTCATAGGTCTGGATGAAGTCGGGATCGTCACTGCGGCAGTTTGCCTTCAGCTCAAATCCCAGGATCGGATTCGTCGAGCGCTTATAGATGCAGTCATAGGAACTGAGCTGAATCGGCTTCATACCCGGCGCTTGACCGAGGACTCTAACGAAGGCCTCGGCCGCAAGCAGTGCGAGCAGGGTGGCGCATACCGCCACGGCTGGTTTGGCCAGCCGGCGAAGAAACGCTCGCGACCGTTGTTCTGATGACATGCTGCGGTGCTCCATTTATCTGCGCCATCATGTCGTCGGTTTGGCTGACAGCAAATTTGATGTCCACCGACAGGATTGATTATATCACAAGGAATATAGCGATTCAATGTGTACTTGTGAAGCAACATCGATTTAGTATCAGCCCGCTGAATTTACTACTTTACGGTAGCTGACTTCATTGTTGTTGGCGATTTTGAAAACTACAATGACCCGGACCAGGGTGACCCGGCGAGCGGCAAGACATTTAATGCATGGCAATTCTGTGGCCGGCTGTGCAGGTTTGGTGTTCTTAGATGATATCCGTCTTTATCGACAGGCACCATAAACAGGGATTTGGCTGTGTAAGTAAAATTGCAGTGAGTGCAATTGATTTATTAATTCGGGGCCCATACCGATCCGGTATAGGCCCTGCTCTTTTGAGACAGCGGTGGAAAAACTCCACATGAACTATTAAAGACTCCGGTAACGATATGTAAAAAAATTGTTAGCAGGAAATTCAACTTTCTGCAACCTGTAAAATCAAGGTAACAAATCCGCTTGTGTCGATGTTTTCTTATTTTACCTATTGAACTCTTATTGAGCCGTTATATGTCTCAAGGTGCAATTTGCCCTGGCCTGTGCCGATTTTCCCTGTAAGTTTACTCTTACTAATTTTCCCCACTATCGTTATGGGAAGATCCGTTCTTATCGAACCGTTATGTGTAGAAATATCAACTTCACCCGAGAAGTTCGATGGCGTTTCAATCTCTATTCCGCCGTTGTATGTGATTATTGAAATATCGCAGACAGGCGGGGCGGCTTGAGAGTAATAGACCCTTATACTACCTTTGTGACTTTTCAATCGGGAATCACCCGATATTTCCCTGCAAGTCACCGAGCCGTTATGTGTATGCAGTTCGGCTGTGCCCGAAACCTGCTCGGCGGTAATCTCTCCGTTATGTGTGGTACCATTGAGCCGGCCCGTAATATTTGTTATTTCCAACGACCCATTATGAGTCGTAAGCTCCAGGTCGCTCTCATCAGGGACTTGAACATCAAGACTGACACTCACGGACTGGTTCGTCATGGAAGTGGGCTTATCAATCTTGGCGATTAGCCTGTCACCAAAAGATTCCAGTTTTACTTTTGTCCGCTCAGCCAATTTTTTGGCGTCTTCTTCGGTTTTCGCCCGGGCCGTAATAGTAGCCGTAAGATTGCAGTCGGTAATATCGGCGCCGGCGATTTTGATTGAGCCGTTGTGGGTCTGGGCTTCAAAACTCGAACCGGGTGACAAAGGCGACGACAATCGGACTGTTCGCTCGTACTTTACCCGCATACCAAAGCCCCCAAAATTGATGCAAGAGCCGACTGCGACCGCCAGAAGGCAAAGAAGCGAAACCAACGAAAACTTCTTTAGCAATGCTTTCTCCATTTTTTTTACCCTTTCAATTTATACCTGGCTATTATTTTATTCTTATCGAACCGTTGTGTGTCTTTAAATAAAGCTTACCAACGCAAAAGAGCTGTCCCGGGTGAATTGTTTGTTTGACCTTCTTTTTGTTCGCCTTTGCGACTACCGTTAACGGCAGGTCCGTTCTTACCGAACCGTTATGTGTCCAGGCCGGTTTAAGATATCTGTTCGTTTCCATTTGTTATTATCCTTAATTTTTGCATTCTTTCCATTATTTTATGCATCTTTTGTAAATTAGCCGCCGTTTCTGTTCGGTAAGCTACCATTTAATTGTTACTGTCTTGTTACGGTTATGTATTTTTTTTGTTTTTTTTGTGCTCTGCCGATATTTCCGGGTAATTTACCTGTTAAACGCATATTTCCATCCATAATCAGGGGATTTTCCTTGCAGGAAGGCAAATAATTTGATACATATGATGATAGTATAGCTTGTACCTGCACTGTCGGGCTTCTATGGCTTTGAGTTCATCAAGCAGGCGTATTTCTTGCAATTTTCAAAAATACAGGAGGAGTTATTAATTCTGGCATAGTCTCTTAATGAAGAACTTTGCTCAGCGAATGAAATTATCTTAACATTTCAATTAATATCTCATATTTAGTTTTTAAAGGAGGACTATTATGTGTAAACAATTGACTTATTTAATTTCTTTTGCTCTGCTGCTCGGCATACTTCCCACAAGCCTAGCTCAGGCAGACCTCGTCGGATGGTGGAGGTTTAATGAGGGTTCCGGTGACTTCGCCAATGACAGTTCAGGCAATGGTCACCATGGGACGCTGCTTGGAAACCCGGAATGGGTGGCCGGCCCCGACGGCTTCGGCGGTGCACTTGCATTCGACCCGGAAAAGTGCATAGGTGTTGACTGTGGAGTCTTCGACCCAACAAATGGGACGGGACAATTCACAATCGCTCTCTGGGCGTATTGGGATGGAACGGGAACTTTTCAGCATTTTATTACCAAGTCGGCCGGATATGGCGCAGATACCATGATGTTCCAGTACGAGTTGTGGGGAGCCCATGAAAGTGCCCAATATACTGATAAAGTAGGTGTTACATATCAAGGTGCCGGGTCGGTGGAATTCTCAATTATACCGAAGAACGAATGGGTTCACCTGACCATAACATTCGACGGAACCAATGCCACACTTTATGTCAATGGAGTCGATGAAGTGGGGCCCAAACCATTCTCAATTGGTCCTGACGTCGATGCCCAGGTCGAAATCGGATATAACAGTAATCGTCCCGAGCTTAGTGAGAGAACTTTCCACGGGTATCTCGATGAAGTCCGCATTTACGACAAGGCCCTGACGGCGGACGAGATTCAGGTTGTCATGCAGGGCGGCGAAGGATTTCCGAATGCCTTTGGCCCGGACCCCGCTGATGGCGCTCTATATCCGGATACATGGGTAAACCTTAGCTGGCGGCCGGGAGATTTTGCTCACTCGCACGATGTATATTTCGGCGAAAATTTTAATGACGTGAATGACGGAGCTGAAGGCACGTTCCTGGGCAACCAGTCCTTGACGTTTATAATTGTCGGCTTTCCGGGATTTGCCTATCCGGATGGCCTTGTTCCGGGCACAACTTACTACTGGCGAATCGATGAGGTCAACGACACCGAGCCGAACAGTCCATGGAAAGGCAATGTCTGGAGCTTTGGTATTCCTCCCAAAACCGCATACAACCCAAGCCCGGCTGATACGGCCGATTCTATAGATGTGAACGTGGAGCTTAGCTGGACGGCAGGATTCGGTTCTAAACTGCATACCGTTTACTTCGGCGACAATTTTGACGAGGTGGACAACGCATCCGGCGGGCTTACGCAGGGAACTGCAATCTATCGCCCCGATACGCTTAAACTGGGTAAGACGTACTATTGGCGGGTTGATGAGTTTGATATTGTAGAAACACATAAAGGCGATGTCTGGAGCTTCACGACTCTGGGAGCCGTAAGCAGCCCGAACCCATCCAACGGCGCTGTGGATGTAACGCAGAAACCGATTCTTACCTGGTCGCCGGGTCTCTTTGGTGCATCGCACCAGGTCTTTTTCGGAACAGACAAAGATGCCGTGAAAAACGCTGATGCGAGTTCACCTGAATATAAAGGCAGCGGGAATCTTGGTTCCGAAAGCTATGACCCAGGGCAGCTTGAGTGGAATACCGCTTACTACTGGCGTGTTGATGAGGCTAATAACGCTAATCCTGACAGCCCGTGGAGAGGCAGTCTCTGGAGCTTTAAAACGGCCAACTTCCTTATCATAGACGATATGGAGAGCTACAATGACATTAATGAAGGTGAGCCGGGTTCCAACAGGATATATCTTGCCTGGGTGGACGGATACGACAATCCGGCCATAAACGGTTCCGTCGTTGGTCATGCTAATTCTCCTTTTGCCGAGCAGACTATCGTTCACAGTGGTAATCAGTCGATGCCGATGTCCTACGACAACGCTGTCGGCAAATCCGAGGCGACTTTGACACTGACTTCCAATCGTGACTGGACAGTCAAAGGCGTTGACACATTGACAATCTGGTTCAGAGGTGAAGCGGCAAACGCTGCTGAGAATTTGTATGTTGTTCTAAATGGCAGTGCGGTTGTCAATCATGACAATCCTGATGCGGCGCAAAGAGTTACCTGGACCGAATGGAATATCGACCTGCAAGCCTTTGCAGACCAGGGCGTCAACCTTGCCAATGTTAATTCGATTACACTTGGCCTTGGTAACAGGGCCAATCCGGTAACCGGAGGTGCAGGTATGATGTACTTCGATGATATTCGTCTTTATGCTCCGTAGCCGCTAACAATGTAATTGATAATCGTGTGATTGATAGGAGTTGAAGATTTGGAAATTGTTCTTTGTTGAAAATAATATTCGTTTTGGTGTGCGGCCAAAGCATAAATAGCTATTTTTAACTGCGTTGTAAGGAGAACTTTGATGTGTATGTTCAAATGTCTTAAAAACACAGTACCAAGAAATATACACTGGGGATGTCTGCTATTGCTACTGTTGAGTCCAACCTTAGTGGCAACAGCGGACCTGGTGCTTCACCTGCCATTTGAGAATGCCGGGAGCCCCATTGATACCTCTGCCAATCCCGCTGCGGTAGTGGTCCATGGCTCACTAAATTCAGCCGACGCTATGATCGATAAGGGATTAGAGTTCGACGGGGACAACGCCAACCGTATTGAGGTTACTCATGCCGCCAAACTGGGAGGCATGTCTGCTCTCACCATCGCAGCATGGGTGTTGCCCAGGAACATAGCAAGTTACGAAGGAATGTCCATCGTCTCCAAGAGAAATGCGTGGGAGGATGGCGATGTGTACAACTTGTTCATCTGGACAGACCAGCTTGTGAATGGCAGGGTGAATGCCAACAACACAAATATAGGCCTGTCCACGACAACCATCGAAGATAACACCTGGTATCACATCACTTTCGTATTTGACGGCCAAGGCAATCCCGGTGAGAAAATTAAGCTATATATCAACGGCGTCCTGGAGTCCAGCGATAATCACCCGGACAATGCCGTAAACCAAGGCGGAGCCTCCGTGTGGATAGGCGAGCTGGATCCTAATCGAGGATTCGCATGGGACGGTATTATTGACGAGGTCCGGCTGTACAACCACGCTCTGTCAGAGGTTGAAATACTCAGCGCCATGGCAGGTAAGCCGTGGCCATACGCTCTCGCACCTGATCCGGCTGAAGGCGCTTTACTTTCAGACACCTGGGTGAACATTACCTGGTCGCCCGGAGCCCTTGCGGTCACACATGATATGTATATCGGCGATAATTTTGACGATGTGGACGCCGGAGCCGAAAGCACTTTTATCGGCAATCAGGCCGACACTTTTCTTGTTATTGGATTCCCGGGTTTTCCATATCCGGATGGCCTTGTCCCGGGCACAACTTACTACTGGCGAATCGACGAGGTCAATGACGCTGAGCCGAACAGCCCGTGGAAAGGTGACATCTGGAGCTTTAGTATTCCACCCAGGACAGGATACTTTCCCGACCCGGCTGATGGCGCCGAATCTGTAGATACGGATGTTACTCTTAGTTGGACGCCGGGTTTCGGTTCGAAACTGCACACCGTTTACTTCGGCAACAATTTTGACGAGGTTGACAATGCAACCGCAGGTCAGGCTCAGGGCACTACAACCTACACTCCCGGCACACTTAAAATGGCTAAAACATACTATTGGCGGGTTGATGAGTTTGATATTGTCGAAACATATAAAGGCGATGTCTGGAGCTTCACTACCGAAGGTGCTGTTGCGGCACTTATCCCGGCTAAGGGCGCCGTGGATGTTACCCAGGCACCTGTTCTCACATGGACACCGGGAGTCTTTGCCGATACACACGAAGTCTATTTCGGTTCAGATGCAGACTCTCTGGAGCTTAAAGCCAGCGGAAACCTCGGCTCCGAGAGCTATGAACCCGGACAGCTTGAATGGAACACCACTTACTACTGGCACGTTGATGAGGCTAATAATGCCAATGCCGACAGCCCGTGGACAGGTCCTCTCTGGAGTTTCACTACCGCCAACTTCCTTATCATAGATGATATGGAAGCTTACAATGACATTAATGAAGGCGAAGAAGGCAGCAACAGGATATATCTTGCCTGGGAAGACGGTTTTAGTAATCCGGCCATAAACG
>CAZWME010000096.1:0-10565 GCA_964634515.1 uncultured Pirellulales bacterium
ATACCGAGCAGGCGCAATAATTTCTCGGCGTAATTTTTACGGATCGCTTGAGCTATATATTTCGGAGGTTGTCCTCCTATGAATATTGTGCTCCAACCATTCCAAGCGGACAGTCCAACTAATTCTGGCTTTTCAAATTCACCTCGTAAGAATAAGAAATAGTCTGCCTCCATAAATTGCTGAATCGGAACAAGTTCAGCAAGATATCCTTCGGTATGACGCTCTTTCAATATATCCGCATGAATAGATATTCTCTTGAGTTTTAAGCGATTGTTGCGATAACCCAATAGCCCAACATGTTTGCTGATATACCCGAAGGGAACCAAGCCAGCTTGGTCCCGTTCTCGGTTTTCTATGTAAATCTCTTCGTCGAGTATATCCGCGATTAACTCCCAGCGATTATCCCTTATTAGAAACGAGACAAAAGTAACAAAAAGTTCATGTCCAATGAACTTATAAAAATCGAAATCCTTTGTTGGGATGACTCCTGAGAATCCACGAGGAACATAGTAATGTTTCAGGATTGTATCGAAAGATCTGTATAAAGCGAGTGCTGGCTCAGAAGAATTCATCATCGCGATAGACTGTACGAGTTGCGCAAAATCTATGACAGGCTCTATTGTTTCATTAATTGACTCAACAAGTAGTTCATCGTCTTCAGGTTGTTTTGAGAAATCAGGCGCAAGCATTTCAATCTCATGAAACAACCAGTCCATAAATTTGCGAACTAACAGCACCTGATTAGGTTGAGCATTTTCGACCGCCGCTCTTGCCTGTTCACCAATAGATAAGGTCTGAGTATTTTTTTCAAGCCGTTGTGTTTCGATCTGAGTTAGGATTGATCGAAGTGCTGCTTCAAGTTTCGATTCTAGTGTCTTTCGTTCTGTTGCGCGATCTTTACATTCCCTAGACATGTTATATGTAACAACTCTTTTCTTGTTCAGATCGAACGGTAGCAATTCAGGTACACCGAAAGCAGTATTCATTACAATAAGTATCCTTGGTTCTCCCAAAGTTTTTATTGCATACCCAAGTTCTATTAAGACGTTTGGATTGGGGCTGTTACGAAACTTTGAACGTCTGTTAATAATTGAAACGTCGCAAACAAAAACTTGGGATTTTTCAATTTTGTTGAAGATTGTCTTTGCAATATCAGGTGAACCAGGAACACCAGCAGTATCACGGTCAATAACGGGTTCGACCTTAATAGAATCATCAGTTCGAATAGCTTTTGAAGCATTTTCAAGGGTTTTTTGTATAAAGCCCCTATTGGTAGGATTAGGTAAATCAGATTGCCAAGAGTAAAATACTTTAGATTCATCCATTAGTTCTCCCTCTTGTTATTAGTCATTACTAATAACTTTTCAATTCGATTCTGTCATTAAGCCTCAATCGTTTGTAGATTATCCCTGTTAGCTGAAGCTGGTTTCTGATAGAGCGATTATTCAGCTTCCCTATTGTCGGTAATACTGCATTGCTTCTGGAATCAGTTTTTGGAGGTTTCTGATTCTGGTTGAGTCGGCCGGGTGTGTGGACAATATTTCAAGCGTCCGGGGGCCCTGTTTTGCGACGGACATTCTCTGCCAGAAATTGACGGCCTCGTTAGGATTATATCCGGCCATCGCCATAAATATCAGGCCCAGACGGTCCGCCTCGGTCTCGTGGACCCTGCTGTACCGAAGCAATACTCCGACCTGCGTTCCCACACCGTAGGACTGCATAAACAGGTTCTTTGTTTGTGCGGGTTTGTTTGCCAGTGCCTCCGACAAGGCCATCCCCCCCAAATCGACAAGAAGGCCATGGGTCATTCTTTCGGCACCGTGCTTGGCAAAAACGTGTGCTATTTCATGGCCGATAACGGTTGCGAGCCCGGCCTCCGATTGCGTTACATCCAGCAGGCCGGTATAAACGACCATCTTTCCCCCCGGCATGGCCCAGGCATTTATCTGGTCGTCCTCGATGAGATTAACTTCCCACTGGTATCCCTGCAATAGGTCTGAAAGGTTGTTTTTGGCGCAGTACTGTTCCACCGCCTTTCGAATATTGTTTCCGACGCGCTTGACCATCCGGGTTTTACTGAAATCCTTACTGAGCTTGCTCTTGGTAAGAAATTCGCTATAGGCCTGGAAACCCATTGAGTTCATCGTCGAAGCGGGAACGAGATTGAACTGTTTTCTTCCGGTGATAGCTACCTCCGTGCAGCCGGACAGCAATAACACAAGGCCACACAGAATGACCAGTTTTGATTTTAGTGTTCGTTTCATAAAACTTTCCCCTTTCGTGATAAGGTAAAGTAATTATTCTGCCGCGTTCTCAACAGTATATTTAGCATGTTTTTGTTCCCTTTTACAAGAATTTTTTACATACCTTTGATCATTTTTCGTCGATTTCGTTCTTTATTCGGTTCAGCAGATTGATTGCTTCGATGGGTGTGAGGTTATTTACGTCGGTTGAGGCCAGTCTCTCTAAAACGCTCTTATGTTTCTGGACAAACAGGGAGTCTTTGTCCGGTTCTTTTGTTTTGTTTTTTGAGAGATGCTCACCGGTGGCTTCTTTCTGGAATGTGCTTTCGAGCTCTTCAAGTATTTCCTTCGACCTTTCGAGGATGGTTTTGGGCAGGCCAGCTAATTTGGCCACGTGTATGCCGTAGCTCTTGTCGGTTCCGCCGGGCAGAATCTTATGCAAAAATACCACTTCGTCCATCCATTCGCGGACGGCTACGTTGCAGTTCTTGACGTTTCCGAAAAGCTCGGCTAATTCTGTCAGCTCGTGATAGTGCGTGGCGAAAAGTGTCCGGCATTTTATTTTGTTCGCGATATGTTCGGTAATCGCCCAGGCGAGGGACAGGCCATCGTAAGTGCTTGTGCCGCGTCCGACCTCGTCGAGAATTACGAGGGACTTATCAGTGGCGTTGTTTATGATATTTGCTGTTTCGGTCATTTCGACCATAAAGGTTGACTGTCCTCGAACCAATTCATCCGAAGCACCCACGCGTGTAAAGATTCTATCGACCAGACCAATTTCGGCGTCTTTGGCAGGGATGAATGAGCCGGTCTGAGCCATCAAGACCAGCAGCGCCACCTGCCTGATGTATGTGCTTTTGCCGCTCATATTAGGCCCTGTGATGATGAGTATATCACCTGCGCCCCCGGTAAGGGCTATATCGTTCGGAACAAACTGTGCCCCGAGCATTTCACTCAGCACGGGATGTTTTCCTTCATTAATAATAAACTCACGGCCGGCGGTTATTTTCGGTCGGACATAGTTTCGCCGACGAGCTAAATATGCAAGGCCGGTAAGACAATCGCACTTGGCGATAGTATCGCCCAGCTTCTGCAGGCGGTTTATATACTGGGCGGACTGACGGCGAAGCTGCTCAAAGAGCTGCTGCTCTAATTCGAGCGCCTTATCATCGGCGCTAAGGGCCTGGGTCTCGAATTCCTTGAGCTTTTCTGTGATATAACGCTCGGCGTTTTTGATTGTCTGTTTGCGGACGTAATCGACGGGGACTTTATCTGCTGCGGAATGGCTTACCTCGATGTAATAGCCGAAGACCTTGTTATATCCGATTTTAAGGTTCGTGATGCCGGTCCGCTCGGCCTGCTGCTTCTGGTAATCCTGCAGCCAGCTTCGTCCATCGGTTGAGATCGAGCGCAGACGGTCAAGCTCTTCGGAGAAGCCGGTCTTTATTACACCGCCATCTCGAAGATGCGAGGGTGGTTCCGGCTTGATTGCCGATTCGAGAAGGTCAGCCAATTCGTCCATACTGTCGCATTGGCCGGCTAATTGCACAAGCAGTTCAGCGCCGAATTGCTCAAGGATTTTTCGCAACTGCGGTATCTGCCGCAGTGTAGATGTAAGCGCCACCAAGTCTCTCGGAGATGCCCGGAACGTACTGATTCGTGCTGCGATTCGCTCGGTGTCGGATATGTTCGAGAGCAACCTGCGAAGCTCAGATAGTTTGTCATCGGCGTCTTTGATTTCTTCTACGGCATCCTGCCGCCGGGCAATAGCACCAAGGTCGCAGAGCGGCATACACAGCCAGTTCCTGAACATTCTTCCGCCCATACCGGTAATCGTTTTGTCCAGAGAGTCCAGCAGGGAACCTTTTGTGCTTTCGGTGCGAATTGTGCGGAGGATTTCCAGGCTTCTCAGGCTGGTCGGGTCGATTTGCAGAAAGTTTTGACGGCTGATTTTCTTTAAGTTCCGGATATGGCCAAGCGTGGTTTTTTGTGTCTCGTTTAGATATTCGATAACAGCCCCGGCCGGGCAGATAAGGCCATCTTCGCCGTCATTGATACCGAAGCCTTCGAGCGTAGCTGTTCCGAAATGTTTCAGCAGACGCTGCCTTGCCTGATAGGGATCGAAATACCAACCCGGGCGTTCGGTTACAACAGCGTTGGTTAACTGCGTAATGTCTCTTATGAGTTTTTTCGTCTCGGCCTCGAACAGCTCGCCTCGCCTGTCGGCCAGCAGACACTCGGCGGGTGATAATCGCAGCAGCTCATCGAGCAATCTGTCTTCGGGCAGCTCCTGGACGAAAAAATGGCCGGTCGAAATATCGACCCAGCTTATAGCGGCCTTGTGCTTTGTTCCCATACTAACGGCACAGAGAAAATTGTCTTCTTTGGCGGTCAATAACATATCGTCGGTGAGTGTACCGGGTGTTACGATGCGCACGACGTCGCGTTTTACGACGCCCTTTGCGGTTTTGGGATCTTCGACCTGCTCACAGACGGCGACCTTATAGCCGGCCTGCAACATTTTTTTCAGATAGCCGTCAACGGCGTGATACGGCACGCCGGCCAAAGGGATGGGATTGGTTGCTTTGCTCCGGCTGGTCAGCGTCAGACCCAGGACCTTCGAGCATGTTCTGGCATCTTCGTAGAACGTCTCGTAGAAATCGCCCATGCGAAAAAACAGTATGGAGTCCGGGTGCTGTTGTTTGAACTTGTGAAACTGCTTCATAGCGGGTGTTAATTTTTCAGGATTCACCGTCATAGAAGCAGATTATACACAAAGCGCGGCGTTTAACAACTCTGTTATGATTGAAGCGGCTTGTTGTGTTGATTTAGTATGTATCAATTGCTGCAGCAGGTTTTTCTGCCGGTCTGTAAAACAAACAGGTGTTTTCAAATCGAAGTCTGCGACGCCGCATATCTGCCTGACTTTTTCGAGCAGATTCTCGATACCATTGCCTTCTTTGGCGCTTATTTTCACCAAGTTTGACAGAACTCCCGGCAGTTTTTTTGTGTCGGATTCGGCGGGCAAATCTAATTTGTTTAAGACTGTGAGTACAAGTTTGCCGGCAATGTTCTCAAGAAGCCCCTTGTCAAGCCGGTCATTCGTTTGGCTGTTATCCAGAACGAGCAGGACGAGGTCAGCCTGCTGTAAAATC
This sequence comes from uncultured Pirellulales bacterium, assembly GCA_964634515.1. Lineage (GTDB taxonomy): Bacteria > Planctomycetota > Phycisphaerae > Sedimentisphaerales > Anaerobacaceae > NIOZ-UU13. The sequence continues at coordinate 5,399 of CAZWME010000096.1, forward strand.
TCAATGCTTTTTTTCTGAGCTGATTGCTCAATAATATCTTTAGCTGCGGGGAGTTTTTCATCCAGTCCCGCCGTATCGATTAACCTTAGTGAAAGAGATTCGATTCGGCAGACAGCTTCGACCCAGTCTCTGGTTGTGCCTTTGATATCTGTGACTATTGCTTTTTGTCGGCCGGCCAAGCAATTGAGCAGTGTGCTTTTGCCGCTGTTGGGCGGGCCTATCAAGGCAGCGGTGCAACCGTTGATAATCAGTTTCGCCGTTTGGCTGTTCTCAAGTATCCGCCCAATCTGCGTTGAAATTAGTTTAAGAGAGATTTCGTTTATATTCTCAAGCCATCCTGCGGCTGTTGCACTTAGGCCGGCGTCAATTTGATTTGCGATTATTTTTGTACCCTCGATGGTTTTGGCTTTCAACCGGGCCAAGCCGGCTTCGATGGCGATTGTATTGACAGATGTTTGCGAAGAGAGGATTTTAGTAAGAAGCTGCTCTGCGGACAGCAGTGTTACTCCGCGGCTCTGGAGCATTTTCATTATATCGGCAACAATCAGCGGATTGCCGTGGCAGTGTATCGCGAAATTATTTTGTCCTTCACAGCCGAGAGTGACCTGGTCGTTGGTTTCATCGCCATCGAGAATTTTGCCGAGTAGGATTTTTCCGGCCTTAAATTTCGCTGTTTTTGTTCTGGCCGGGGAGAATATTTTTTTGATGACCGCCTCGGCCGAATCGCCGAAGACCTGGACCGTCGATATGGCACCGGTACCCTTGCCGGTCATTACTGCTGCGAAAGTATTCATAAAACACGCAAGTCAGATAGACTTAGCTTTCTCTTCGAGATATTTGTTGTATGCCAGGATGATACCTTTTACGACCAGGTTTGGGACCCAGGAATCTATAAATTCACAGTCGTCCTTGATGGTCTTTGCCGCCGAGCCAGTAATGACGGTTTGCGGCCATTTGCCGATTTCCTCGGCGTAGCGCCTTATAACCTCCTGCAACATCCCGACAGCGGAATAATACAGGCCGCAGTTTATGGCCTCGACGGTGTTTTTGCCATAGGGCGCCTTGGGTCTGGTGATTTTAGTTTTAGGCAGTTGAGCGGTATTTTCTTTAAGTGCCTTTGCGCTGATTTCAAAACCCGGACATATAACACCTCCGAGGAAAATACCATTTCCATCAACCAGGTCGATGGTTACAGCCGTACCGAAATCCGCAATTACCACCGCATCCTCGACAACATCGTAAGCCGCCGCGGCCGAGACCACGCGGTCTGTGCCGACCTTGTCCGGCTCATCCACCCAGAGACTCATCGGCAGAGGTATATCTTTGCCTATGATGTAAATTTTTTCGCCGAGATCGTCCTTTGCAATTTCCTTGATTAGTTTGGTCCAGGCGGGTTTTACACTGCTGACTACGATTACACCGTCGCGTTTTTTTTCTTTCGAGCCTTCGACGAGGGGGATTTTAGCCCAGGCGGATTTAAGACAGCTTGTCAGCTTTGCTCGGGAGCTGCCCGGGACAGATTTAACAAACTGCTCCTTGCCTACGAGGAACAAGCCTATACTGATATTCGTATTTCCGATATCTACTGCGATTATGTTCATATTTCGTACCTTTTAGTCTATATTTTTCATACCCTTTTTACTCTATTCTTCTGCAGATGTCAATTTATGGCCATTCTAATAATCGTCATACAGATTATGGTGAATTAGGTACACGAAGTGTTGTTTACACAGCTTTCTTTTTCGGGTATAATCGGTGTATGGACAAGTTCGATTTCCCGAAGATACAAAGAGATGCTTTCACGGTGGCATCCGTTTTAGAAAAGTCAGATGAGAAACCATATTGGCTTTCCAGAACCCCTTATGAACGCATGGAAGCCGTTGAATTGATGCGGCAAATTATTTATGGCTACGATTCTTCTGCCATCCGACTTCAAAGAGTTCTTGAAGTTACTCAACGCTCATCAAGTTGAGTACCTGCTTATCGGTGGATATGCTGTTGGTTACCACGGTTATCCGAGGGCCACTGCCGATATGGATATCTGGGTTGCTATGAATCGGTCCAATTCCCAGAGGATTGTTATTGTCCTCAAAGAGTTTGGTTTTGACCTTCCCGAATTATCGCCGGAGCTTTTCCTCAAAGAATGGCAGATAATCCGTATGGGCGTACCGCCTATCAGGATAGAAATCGCGACAACGGTTTCCGGTGTCAATTTCAATGAATGTTACGCTGAACGTGTAGTGGATACACTGGACGGGGTCGAAGTCAATTTGATTAGCTTGAAACACTTAAAGCTCAACAAGAAGGCCTGTGGCAGACACAGGGACCTGGCCGACCTCGAAAACCTTCCATGAAAACACAGCCTGACGATAACATATTATAACACCACCTGAAAGACAGGATGTACAGGTCATTCTGTATCTTCACCTGATACTAATTTGCACCGAAAATTTGCGCAGTGCGAAAAATTTCAAGATTCCAGTGGACAAACCGCCCTTGCCGGTCACTATGTTTATAGAGAATGTCAAAATCTTAAGGGCCCTGATTTGACGACACCAAGTGATAAAACTCTGATTGAGGCTGTGCTGGCCGGCGACAAATCCGCCTACGAGAAATTGTATGACCGCTATGCACCGCTGGTTAGGGCTGTCTGTTATGATTATACCGGCAACCTTGCCGACGCCCAGGACCTCGCACAGGACGTATTTATGCGGGCGTATGAGAAGTTAGACCGATTGCGCAATCGGGATAGTTTTGGAAAGTGGCTTGTTGGAATCGCCAGGCATCGCTGCCAGGAATGGCACCGCCAGAAGTTTCGAAGCCAAAACAAAAATACCGGGTTCAATGATGTCCGGGCGGTTGTCCCTGAGAAGCCGGATGACAGCCGGATCGAGCTGCTTCGAGAGATGATTACAACGCTTCCGGAAAAAGAACGATTAGTTTTACATACGTTTTATCTGCAGGGTAACTCGGCCGACGATGTCCGCAGGATAATGGGACTGTCAAGGTCGGGATTTTACCGTGTCCTTGAAAGGGCACGCAAACGTTTGGAAAAGTTAGTGCTCGACGAACAGGAGAATATCCGATGAAAACGCCGTTAGATAATGATTTGAATAAAGTATATGAGCCGTTTAACCAAAACCACAATCACCTTCGCCAAAAATTTATGGCTTCATTGCCCGACCGTTCCAAACAGAACAAACGGACAGGACGAATCAGCCATCTATTGGCATTTACAGGAAAAACTATTATGAAAAACAGAATAACAAAGTTAGCCGCTGCGGCGGTGGTAATCATCGCAGTAATGCTGGGTATTAATTACTTTGGCGGCTCACCTGATGGTGCGAGCGTAGCCTGGGCGGATGTGCTCGAAAACATTGAGGCCGCACGAACATTAACGTATATTTTTGAGATTGAAAAAGACGACATCAAGGAGGTCTTTAAGACCAGAATAAAGGAGCCATACCTCCAACGAAAAGATGTAATAGAGAGTCCCTATGACTACAAGGTATCTATGCGCAACGCGGGTAGTAACAAGCGCTGGATTTTATTTCCGAATACCAAAACGGCAGTGGTCAACAATGATGAAGGTTCTCCCGGCGATGAAATCCGTGCGTATGAGGGACTAAAAAAAGATTTTCGAGATGGTACTGAGAAGAATCTCGGCCGGGTTAAGTTGAACGGCAGGGATACTGTTTGCTTTGAATTTTCCAAGGACAACAAGAAAATCACCGTCTGGGCGGATCCAAATACCGCCCTTCCAATACAAATCGAGGAAATATCAGAAGAAAACGGGAACCGATGGAGGGCATCGAGGAGTGACATTAAGTTCGATATGGAGCTTGACGACCAACTTTTTGTGCCACCAGCAGATTACTGTATTTTGGACCTTGCAACTCAGGAATTACAAACACCGTTCGATCTGACCGAGCAACACCTGATTGAAGGATTGGCCGTGTATCCGAAGTATCTGGACGGTAAGTTTTGTACCAGATACATAGGCGGAAGACCTATGACGGAAGAGGTAAAGAGAAAGTGTCTGGCAGACGTGGAGATGATCGAAGGCTGGTCGGACATAGAATCTCATAAGAGCACCCTGGGTTGTGCATTTATAGAGAAATTGCCTGAAGGCAGCGACTATCAATATGTTGGCGAAGATGTGAAATTTGGAGATGCAAATACACCTGTGTGCTGGTGGAAACCAAAGGGATCACAAACCTATAGAGTAGTCTATGGCGACCTGAGCATACGTGATGTTGAACCGGATGATTTGCCTGAGGTGCCGTGGCTCAAAAAATGAAGAGAAGAGATTTTCACATGGCCGGACTTAGTATGGTTCGGCCTTTTTTATGCGCTTTTCAGGCAGGAACCTGCTAAAATTATGAAAATTCACATTTTCTTTATACCCAAACAGCCATCCGAATCGTTATATGAGTGGTGAACGTTCATTGCTCATCTATGAGGTTGCTTAATGACAGACAGCTTGCGTATGGCCAAACGTAAACAAGGAAGCAGAGATGCTCTGCGCGGCATCTATGAAAAGTACAGAGACAGCTTGCTGATATTAGCCATTGCTCTTTCACATGATGTGAATATTGCAGAAGACGCCGTTCATGACGTTTTCGTTGCTTTTGCCGAGAACTTCGAGAGCTTTAAGCTGACCGGCAGTCTTAAAGCTTACTTAGCTAAATGCGTTGCCAACCGTGTTCGCGACCTGATGCGGAAAAAGCGAAGCCGGACTCTCAATCCGGAGCAGGCTTGCCCGGCACCACCGGATTTGAGCGAACCAGGTCGTCTTATTGTCTGCAATGAAGAATTAAAACTTTTAAGCTCGGTGCTGGCTTCGCTGCCGCATGAGCAAAGAGAAGTGATTGTGCTGCATATACACGGCCAAATGCGATTCAGGATTATTGCTAAGTCACTCGGCATCTCTGTCAATACAGTCAAGGGTCGATACAGGTATGGAATTCGAAAAATGCGTTCGATCTTAAATGGTGAGATATAAAAATGAGTTCAGCAGAAAAGATAAAAAAATTGTTTGCCAAATCAGAAGTCACGGTCCACTCGAAAGTCGATGACCGGATTGTCAGTGACGCTCTAACAGCGTTCGACGAATCTGAAAAGATGACATCGCTTTCGGATGAGCCTAATATATGGAGAATGATTA
>CAZWME010000097.1:0-10315 GCA_964634515.1 uncultured Pirellulales bacterium
GAAAAGGGAGCCGGCCTTTAGGAACATTCCCATATTGAGTATTCCAGACAATGCCAATATGATTCCGCCAAGAATGCGTACACCTCGTCCGAAACGCTTCTCGTAGAATTCGGGAATGGTCATTACCTTCATACGTCTCAAGGGTACTACGATAAAACCGGTCAGGCCGACAACCAAAGTTACAATAGCAGCGGCCAGAGCAATGTGAAAAGCAGCGAAGCCGCCGGTAAAGCCTTTTTGAGACGAATACATTACCGTAACCAGACCCAACTCGGTGCCAATCATTGTCGCAATCGCCAGGAAAGTTTTTAAGCCCCGGCCGGCAACGATAAAATCCGTAACGTTGGTTATGTATCGTCTTATATAAACACCAACGGCGACAACGGTTATCAGATAGCCAACGACGATACACCAGTCTAAAGAGCTAAAATTGGTTTCAATTCCAACAGCATTCCAGTCCATATTATTCTCCGTTTACAAAATATCTTAACGACATACTTTATACTTTCTGTAAGTGTTAGGCAAAGAATCCTTTTTAGAATATCAAACAGCAAATCAATCGACCTGTTGAAAAACTCTTTCGACTACCGCGTTCATATCCTCTTCTTGTTTAATCATCGACCTGACCAGTTTCATCTGTGTGCGGGTGCGGTCGAGATTATGGTCTTTGCGTTGAACCTTATAGTAGATATCACCTGCCAGATAGTCGGTAAGAAACCTGATGAGCTGTTCAAAGGTGATAAGCCTGGCAGCAAAGGCAAGGTGCTGTTTCTCGGTGGATGTGAGAAAACGGCTGCTTTGTTCGGCAAAACCCCGGACGAACACTTCAAACATCGGCAGGTCCATAGTTACTTTCGATAAGTCACGTTCATCCTCATCAGCGAAAGCAGTCCCGGTACGAATCATATCACCAAAATCATAAATCGACAGGCCCGGCATAACGGTATCCAAATCAATTACGCAGACACCTTTGCTGGTATTTTTGTCCAGCATCACATTGTTTACCTTCGAATCATTGTGCGTAATACGAACGGGGATTTTACCTTTATCAGCCAAATTCAGCAAGACGTCGCAGATGGAGACATTTTCAAATAGAAATTTGATTTCCGGCTTTGCATTTTTAGCCCGATTACAGGTGTCTTCTTTAAGAACACGCTGGAAGGTTTCGAAACGCCTGGGTGTGTTGTGGAAGTCAGCAATGCTCTCATGCAGGGGCGGGCCGGGGAGGTCAACCAGCATCTTCTGGAACCAGCCGAACATTCGTGCCGCTTCATACGCCAAATCGGCAGAATCAACGGTATCGTATGCAACAGCGTTCTCTATGAAGTTATATACCCGCCAAAAGTTACCCTCGTTATCCTCGTAAAGGCATTTCTCATCAACAGTGCGTATAACAGTCAACTGACGGGATGCCAGGAGCGGATCAATTGCCAGCATACGGCTTTGTATGTGTTCGGTAACACGGACAATGTTTTTCATCACCGAAGGAGGGTCTTTGAATACAGTGTGATTTATCCGCTGCAGAATATATCGGACAATATGATTGTTCTTCTTAGTGGTCAGTACGCACGTATCGTTAATGTGACCACGGAGCAGAGGTCTTATTTCAGTTAACTCACCGCAGATACAAAAATGTTTTACGATTGACTTGATGCCGTGATTCACGATTTTTCCCAGAGGTTTTCCGGATAAAGACCCTGCTCTATCAGTTGACGAATACATTGAGCCGCTATGGCTGCATCCCGATGGTAAGTAACTCCAAAGCATTTGTCATTTGCGCGCAGGACTTTTACTGTGGCTTTTTCTTTTTCTATGAGCTCATCTACAACAGTTGGTATGAATAGTTCCGACTTCTTTTCATTGCCTCGTTCTTCGAGAAACTGTCCAAAGCGTACTTTGAGATGATTAAATATTGACGGCTGAAATCCCCACATATTCCTGGAAACAATTTCATTGCCGGTCAGAGCACGTTCAGTTCCATCGTCCTCAAGATAGCGGGCACCGTTCAATGTTATTTCGACTTTTTTGCGTTCGATAACTCTCCTTAAAAACATGTGCTCATCACACCGGCAGAGCCCCCTGGAGACAGATCCGTATTCGCTTAAAGTATCTCTTAGCGTATAGCCGACCATTGCGTAATTGTTACTGGAAAGGTCTTTGCGAGTTAGAAACCGGGCAATTGTCTTAAATGCACCGGGTCCGTAGTAGTCATCGGCATTAATGACTGCAAACGGCTGATAGATTAAATCGCAGGCAACGAGTATGGCATGTCCTGTGCCCCATGGCTTGTCGCGTTCTTTCGGCAACTCAAAACCTTCAACGCAGGTTTCCAGTTCCTGATAAGCATAGGCTGTTTCGATAAGGTTATCAAACTTGCTGCCAATTTTTTCTTTGAAAGCACCTTCAAAACAGTGTCGAATCACAAAAACGAATTTGCCAAATCCGGCATTTATGGCATTATAAATAGAATAATCAATAATTATTTCGCCGTTGGGACCAATCGGATCAATTTGCTTAAGCCCACCGTAGCGAGTACCCATCCCTGCCGCCAAAATCAATAGAGTCGGCTTCATTCAAAATCCTCTTCTTTGATCCCGATATCATATCATTTCTACCTACTTGCCCTTGTTCTATTAAAACCCCCATAAGTACCTCTGTTTGGGGAGCTATTGAAACCCAGTCCTCCAAAACCAGCACCGCCAAAGGGCATCATTCCACCAAAAGGCATTTGGCCAAAACCAAAGGGCATCCCAAATCCGGGCATAAGACGATAATTAGCAGGCGCACCGACTAAATCAGTGATATCATAAATACGAGTTACCAGTTTTCGGGGTAAAGAATCTCGTGTTGCAATAATTATAACCCCTTCATCAACTACATATCTCAAATTTCCCGCGCCTCCAGAAACCGACATCAACAGGATTTTCAAGTGTGTTCGTAAAGGAACCTTTGAAAGGCCATTCATCCCAATAGGAGTTTCTCTATAGATGTCCGCATTCTCCTCCAAATCCTTCCAAAGTACTACGATATTTAATTTTGGTATCGTTGAATTACGCAAAATGTTAATTGCTTCGCTGAAAGGCATATCAGGTTTAAAGCTCAAAGGACTTGCAGTGATTCTTTTTACCTGCTTGTATGCTGTTTTGGATATTTGCCTGGTCTGATTTTCTGAATTGGTTCGAGCATGCCGACTTTTCGAATTTGCTCCGTATGTTTCTGTGATCAAAAGAAAAGCACTTGATAAAGTAATAATCATTACGCCGAAAGATTGTGTTAATTTTTCTTTTTTCATTTTTTGCTCTCTTTTTCTTATTATAACAGAAAGTGGTCCCAATCAAGGTATAGATATATCATCGTTTGGCTTAAAGTTTTGGTGCCATTTTTGTGTCCATAATTCTTGAAGGTAAACCCTTTCTATATGGCTATCCACAAATCCAATGTTGGTTGCTTTTTTATGCCGGTCAACGCAGAAACGCCACATAAAGTATCCTTCACCGTGGGGATAGCTTCCTACCTCTCCAGTCAGGTCATCGGGCACCGTATCGTCAGCGAAAGGCCACGAACCGACCCATACAGAATCTCCCAACAGGGGAACACGCTGCTGAGCATCCGAATACTTCATAAAGAAATTTCCAGCAGGAAAATCCGGTGCATAGATCGGGTCGTCGGGCAATAACCACAGATTCAGTCCGTAGCTTCCTTCACCACCCATGAAACGCCACGAGGTATAAGCTGAACCGTAGAACGATGACTCAGAACTCTCCTGGCGTTTTGCCATAGGACAAAAAGCCACTTCCATCACACCCTCCAAGTGTTCTTCCGGGTTGTTCTTATAATCCTTAGCACTTAGATACGGCGCCATTTGATGGAACCAATACATACCTGGATCATGAGAGAAGGGCATAGTTCGGTCATCGTGATCAAGCACGTAAAGATTCATAGCCAGGCACAACTGCCGGAGATTGCTCTGACAAACACCTGAACGCGCCTGCTTGCGTACATAACTAAGTGCGGGCATTAAAATCGCCATCAACAATGCGATTATGGCAATTACCACCAGGAGTTCAATGAGAGTAAATGCCCAACGCTTACCCATAATGGTACCTCAGTTTATCACATAAAGAGCCTGAAACTAAAAGACAATCATACACTTATTGGATTAAAAATCAAGAGAAATGTTCGTTTCGGCCTGGAGCTACAGATTAATCTGAGCCGGAGTTGAGGATGCCGGATATGAATGACTCATTTTCAAAAAGCTGTTTCGCAAGCATGGCATATCCTTTGTCCAGCGGATGACTGGCATCAGCATACGACTCGCTGGGTAATGCCGGAGCCATATAGTAAGCAATATTATTATTTTGCAGCCAGAGAGCAATCTCACTTTTCATCTGTCGATATATTTTTATGCTCTCGCCTTTGAGCATGTGCTCGTTAAACGGGCCTACGAGAACGAATACGCTGTTACCCCTTTCGGTCAGCAACTCAACCGATTTGCGGAAAAATTTCCACTGCAGTGACGTCTCAAGCTCAACCCACGGAAAATCTTTTTTGGCCGTCCCTTTCTCTATCCAGGAAACATATTCGTTCTGATTATCTTTTACCGGTTCAGGAAGCTCAAGAGTTACAGCACCGGCAGGATTTTGAAAGGGGTGCTCCAGTGTCCATGTCGGTATATCCATATTCTCAAAATAAGTTACCTTCAAATGCGATGCCCAGTTTAAGAAAGGCACATACCGCTCTGTTACAATGGAAAACCTCCCGGAATACGTCTGTCTATAACAGGGGATTTTCGGGAAAAACTGAGGGGCCAACCTGGGATGATTGAAACTAAACTCTTTTGTGGATTGCAAATCCTGTTTACCGGAACTCATCCATAAAGGATTAAAATGCAGCACAATCTTCCTGCCCGAGATGTCACGACCGTAGTATTTCAGCAAACCCGACAGCGCCACGGGATGGATGCCATCCACACCCAAATTGGCAAATCCATCCCGGCCAATCATTTGGTTGAGATAATGCGATAATGTGTTGTCTTGTGAGACGTAATGGCCCCAAATGACGGAATCTCCAATTACAAGTGTATCATACTTTGAGATTGCCCATCGGCAGTATCGGCTGTACAACCAGTAGTCATTACTTAACTCATAAGGCAGACGAAAGTCGGATTCAGGCTCAAATTTCTCTACCCTCTGCCAAAGCCCGGGCCCAAAACAAAACAAAAATGAAGCAACTATACAGACGAAAATCAATTCATATCCGGACAATCTCACACAGTTGGAACCGAAAGCAACCTCAGGCTCCCCAGGTTGAAATGAATTGTCTTGTTTTTCTAATATGCTACTTTCGCCCATAGCATTTCACCTCATTTATCAGAACTGCAGGTATATAAACGCCTTGTCACTTGCAGGAGCAAAGACCACCAGATATAAAATCAACAAAAGAACAATTCCTATGCGGACGGCTCTTAGGTCAAGTACCCACCTCAATTTGGAATCATAGGCAAACTGATAAAGCCACACAGCAAAAATCAAGACCAGAGCCAGCAAGGGACAATAAGGATTTTCAAGGCCGGAACTGAACATTCTTATCAAAATCACCCATGCATCATTTATTGTATCAGCCCGGAAGAAAATCCACGCAAAACTGACAAAGATAAAAACAAGCAGTTGTTTGGCTATTTTAGGTACCTTTTCTTTATAGAAGGAGGTTCTTTCCAACTCTCTAGTAAAAGAATAACCGATAGCGTGGACAGCACCCCAGATGACGAAAGTCCAGGCCGCTCCATGCCATAATCCCGAAATTACCAAAGTAAGGAACATATTTCTGTAGGTGTTAAACCTGCCCTTGCGGTTGCCTCCGAGAGGAATATAGACATAGTCTCTGAACCAGGAGGAAAGGCTGATATGCCATCTCGACCAAAAGTCACCCAGACCCGTTGCCAAATATGGATTATTAAAGTTCAGCATTAAGCGAAAACCCATCATTCTCGCTATACCCCGTGCCATATCCGTATAGCCGCTGAAGTCAAAATATATCTGCCAGGCAAACAAAAAAGTGGCCAGGATTAACGCCGGCGCATGAAACTGCTCAGGAGCATCGTACACCTTGTCAACATACATAGCCATATAGTCGGCCAAGGCAACTTTCTTGAAAAAACCAACGACAAAAAGGGAAATACCGTCCGTCACATCGCGAGCGGAAACCTTTGCCGGTTTATGTAATTGAGGGAGTAAATTTTTAGCCCTTTCAATAGGCCCGGCCAGTAATCGCGGGAAGAGTGAGACAAAGGTAGCATATTTTATTAGACTTGTCTCCCGTTCTATTTTTCCATGATAATAATCAATTGTGTAGCTCATTGACTGGAATATATAGAACGATATGCCCACAGGTAAAAGTATGCCGGGAGCAGCAAGGGCATACGGAATTCCCAATGCAGACAGCAGAAGGTTTAAGTTGTCGGTGACGAATCCGCCATATTTGAAAAATCCAAGCAGTCCGAGATTATTTACAACGCTAATGGAAAGCCACAACTTCCTTCGAGTGCTTTTTTCCATTTTCATCACGACGAAGTAGTCCAGCAACGTCGAATACGAGATAATAATCAGATATAAGGGATTGAAGCAGGCATAAAAGAAATATGAAGATGCCAAAAGCCATGGAAATCTTAGTCTGGTGTTCTTTAGGGCCAGGTAGGCTGGATAGACAATAATGAAAAATAGTGCAAACGGCCAGGTGTGAAATAGCATTCCTTGCGTTCCTTTATCTGGTCAAGACCCGAATGTGTGCCTCTACAGAATCAGCCAATCCTTCCAGGCCATATCCCCCTTCAAGAACGGACACAAGCCGACCTTCGCAGCACTTTTCTGATATGTCTTTGACAATCTGCGTCAGTTGAGCGAATCCTTCAGCAGTTACCTTCATGCCGCCGAGCAGGTCATCTTTGTGGGAATCAAATCCGGCAGAAATGAGTACAAAGTCGGGAGAAAAGGCAAGAGCAGCAGGCTCAAGTTTCTCTTTGAAGGCTTTAAGATAATCGGCATCTCCGGAACCAATCGGCAAAGGGACGTTAATGGTATAATTCAAACCACGTCCATCACCTTTTTCCGCTTCGCTTCCGGTGCCCGGATAGAAGGGATACTGGTGAGTACTAAAGTACAAAACCGAAGGGTCATCGTAGAACGTAGCCTGAGTACCATTGCCATGGTGCACATCCCAATCCACAATGAGTATATCCGAGAGGTTATGTTTCTTTTGAATATATTTTGCGCCGACAGCAATATTGTTAAAGATACAGAATCCCATTGCCTTATCCTTCAATGAATGGTGGCCGGGGGGACGGACCGCACAAAAGGCATTCGTGGCTTTTTTTTCTACAACAGCATCAATTGCTGAAAGCACCCCCCCTGCTGCTACCAGCGCTGCTTCATAGGATTCTGCTGATATCGGAACATCCATGGAATCAAGATAACCTGCGTTGTTCTCGCAACTTTTTTTAACACGCTGTATATATTCTGGAGAGTGAACCATTTCCAGCCATTCAGAAGAGACCGGCTTCGGTGATAGCTTGAGTAATTGAGAGTATAATCCACTTTTCTTCAATCTCTCTGTAATCGCAATCAATCTCTGAGGTGCTTCCGGATGACCTGGTGTTGTTTTGTGTTCGAGATAGATGTCGTCATATACCAACGCCGTCTTCGATGTTCCTTGAGTCTTCTCATTTTTTACCATATTGTCCTCTGGAGATTTGTTATTAGATGTGTTTCTTACACAGCGAAATCCTATAGCATCACTTGCAAGACAGGTATCATCGATAGAAGGGTCGCTCGTGCGATATGATGACCGGCAACTGTCGGCGCTGGAGTTCCATGCTCCGCCTCTCAAGACCCTTTCCTTACCTTTCATTGGTCCCTTCGGATTTTTTTGGTCGCTATTTTTGTAATAATTCTCGGAATAAAAATCATTGCACCACTCTGATACATTTCCATACATATCATAAAGCCCCCATGTATTGGACTTTTTCTTTCCTACAAGATGTGTTTTTTCTGATGCGTTCTCGGCGAACCATGCATGGTCCTTTAAGTTCCGGACATCGTTACCAAAGCTGAAATTTGTGCTGGTTCCGGCCCGGCAAGCATACTCCCATTCGGCCTCCGTGGGCAATCTGTATCCATTTGCCTGAAAATTACATTCCCAGGTCTCTTCATCGTAACAAGGCTCAAGACCCTCCGCGAGTGAACGCTCGTTGCAAAACAGGGTGGCATCGGTCCAGTTAATCTGCTCTAAAGGATTATTCGGATCTTTGAAATGAGAAGGATCGGAGATTTGAAATTTCTTGAATTGCTCTTGAACCACCTCGTATCTGTCCATCCAGAATGAGCTGATCCATACCTTATGTACCGGTGACTCATCCGGTGAACCGTTCGAGCTTCCCATATCAAACCAGCCTTCAGAAATTTTTACCATCTCAATTCCAGTCTTTGTTGTTATAACCTCCAGCGTACCGGCCGCATCCTCAACACGTCGACAACCTGAAACAACTGTCATTACAATCAGCAGACAAAGGGCTTTATTAATTAACTCTTTATACGGGATGGTCATTGACTATTTTCCTTTTTCTCAGCTTCTTTGAAAATGTCAGCAAAACGAAACTTTGGTTTCAACGTTTTGTTGTAATCGGTACCCAATCAGGTTCTTTGTTGTGATTGCCGTCTCTGGTGATTTGGACCCACTTGCCTGTCATATCACTGATACAAATATTCCAATTTGGCGCTTTACCGCCTACCATTTCAGTTGCCTTTGGGCCGTGACTGAAAGCAATGTACTTGCCATCCGGTGAGAAATCAGTGTGATAAACCTCATATTCTTTTCGACACTTGATAACGCGGCGAACATCAGTCACCTGAGGTGCTGAAGATGTAAAATCGATATTAGCCATGCATAAATCCCAATCAGTCAATCCCCACGTTATCTTTTTAGCATCGAAGCTAAAATCAGGCCTGCAACCCGTGACACCAAACTTAGTCAAATCATAAATATTGGTGCCGTCGGCCTGGATTGCCAGGTTGGCATGTTTGAAATCCATGCCTCCGTGCACCGTAGCAAGAAACCAATTACCGTCCGGCGACCAGCAAATATTATAAAGATGATAAAGACTTTTATTTCGATGCTCTCTATGCTGCTTCGTATCTATATCGTAAAAGAAAATCCCCGTAGTGGCATAGTCTTTAATGGTGTAACGGGTAAATTCCGCCTTTAGATAAGCGATAGTTTTGCTATCGGGCCCCCAACATGACTGGCGGGCATTGTCAGCAACCTTGAGACGTCCAGTCCCATCGATGTTGATATAATAGACGTTTCGAACCTTTTTATTTCCAAGCATTTCATCTGCAACGAAACATATCCTGCTGCCATCCGGAGAAGCATGGGGATATAATTCATCCACATCAGGAGTGTTGGTTAGATTAACAGGATTTGAGCCGTCCGCATTTATCAGGTATAGTTCCCAATTTTCCCTGCCCTTGGTCTTGCGGAAGGTTTCATATACAATCCTGAAAGGGATTTCTTTGAGATTCAGTTCAGATTTGGGGTAAGGTATTTGCCGAAGCTTAGAATCATCCTGCAGTTTTGTGGCGCAAAGAGCTTCACTTACTACAAGCAAACCCAATATAAGAGTAAAAAAAGCATACCGTCTCATTGTTATTTTTCTCCTTTTAATCAATCGGTGACCTATTTTGAAATCGGCACCCAATCGGGTTCCTTGTTATGCTTGCCATCGTTAGTAATTTTCACCCAATTTCCGGACATATCACTCACACAGATATCCCAGCCTCTTGCTTTACCGCCAACCTGCTGTGCTCCATTGAAAGGGCCGTAACTGAAAGCAATGTACTGTCCATCCGGCGAAAAATCGACATGATAAACTTTGGACTGCCGCAGGCATTCGACTACCTGGCTTATATTAGTCACTCGAGGGGTAGGGCCCATCAGGTCGATATCACCCACTTTTATGTTCCAGTCAGTCTCCCCCCACACCAATTTGTTGCCTTCAAGATTAAATTCCGGCCGGCACCCCTTAACACCCATCCATCCCAGGTCGAATAGCTTTGTTCCATTGGCCTCAAAAGCGAGGATAGCATCACTGTAGCCCATGCCTCCCTGCACAGCAGCAGCAAACCAATTTTCGTCGGGTGACCAACAGATAGCATAAATATGTTGTAAACTTTTATTTGGATGCGGTGTGTGTGAACCGGCCTGAAGGTCGTAAATTATAAGCCCCGAGGTTGCATACGGTCTTTCATTGTATCGTTTAAATTCT
>CAZWME010000098.1:0-10285 GCA_964634515.1 uncultured Pirellulales bacterium
AAATTTGGTATGGCTGCGATTTTTTTCGGGAGCGACTCCCTCCTCTCCCCAGCGGAAACCGACTATAGCCCAGTCATCCATGTTCGGATCGGGACGATGTGGGCCAATATTGTCTTTAACAAAAATTTTGGGATTGCCTTCGGGGAAAAGGATTTCAAACGGGCCTGGATTTGTCGATGAGCCGGCAATGAAGTAGTTTCCGATGAAGTTGAGGAATGTATTTGAGTCATAGTCACATATCTCAGCAGGGAGAACTCCCCAGTTGTATATTACGTTGTTTACTATGTCGTGAGTTCCTCCCTTCGAGATTAGCGGATTGCGGAAATCGTTGTGAGCCAGAAGATTGTGATGAATCGATACGTTGTAGGAACTGTCACCTATAAGCAGGCCGGCACTGTGTGTCTTCTTGCGGTGACGGCTTCTGTTCAGGGCTTCACTGATGATACACCACGAGATTGTGATATCGTGGGCTCCATACCAGGTACTGACGGTTTCATCCTCACCCCAGCTTGCCGAGACATGATCTATCACAATGTTGTAGGCATCGTCATTTTGGCCGCCATACTTGCCCATAATACTAATCGCATCATTTATATCGGCATCGACCGGCCCTTTATTTCCCGGTCTTACGCATATATGCCGGATAAGCACATCGTGTGTCATAATAGCAATGCCGGCTCCCTTGACGCAAATGCCACCGCCGGGAGCGGTTTGGCCGGCGAGGGTCACAAACGGATGGAGAATTTGCAATTCCGATTTTAGTTCTATTGTACCAGCAACACGAAAGACAATTATCCGAGGGGAAGGAATATTTACGGCGGCTCGCAGTGTCCCCGGCCCATCGTCGGCCAGGGAAGTTATTTCAATCACTTTGCCACCCCGGCCCGCGATAGTTCTTGTGCCAAAACCTTCAGCGCCGGGGAATACCGGCAATCCAACCTGCGGCTCAACGGGTCTCGGCGTCATCGGATTCCCGGGAGGTTTCGGCTTCAGCGTTTCGCTGACCATGGGAACCCCGATGAGCATGATAAACGCCACCAGCAGGAATGCACCCATCGTTGCGAATATCCGAGCCATAAACGGGCTCTGCCTCGCACGGATCATTTTTACACCCAGATAAATCGCCGCTACCGGACACAAGGACATAGCCGCCCATACAACAAGCGGTCCGGGAAACTTCATCAAATAAGCATCGAAGATATTGACGACTCTAAAGAGAAACAGTAGTATGAGAATCCAAAGAAGCAGCGGAATACCGAGCAGTAATAAGCCCAAGGTTGTATATTTCCGGGACATTTTCATTTAATCATTTTTTAGGGAGCTTCTAACTTTCGAAATAGACACCGCCTTTTACAAGGGCTGCACGCAGGTCGCTATAGCGCAGGTCACGCGTTCCGCAGTTTTTCGCGGCGCAAAGAGCGGCCGCTGTGCCTGTCGCCTGGCCCTGTCCCATACAGCATACCGTGTTTCTTGTGGACATATGGGGTCTATGGTCGGAGGTTATCATCATACCGGCAGCCAGAAGGTTTTCGATACCCGTAACTCGCAGCGCTTTATACGGGATTCCGTATGTTCCGCCATTCTTTACCTGGTAACGCGGCGCGTTGTCATGGAATCCGTAAGCCATCACATCATCATCGAAGTGCCTACCATCGATGACATCTTCATGGCTTATATCGTAGTCACATGTGATGAGCCTGCCCCGGCGGATGTTAAGCGTTGGACTTGTTCGGGCCATAAAAGCCTTCTTACAACCGGGGACAAACTTCCTGAAGAGTTCCACCGCCTTCGCCTGACGTTTTCTTACTTCAAGTTCGGCTTTGGCCATATCGTCGCGGTTTAGGACGCTTCCGGGAACCTTGAAATTGCACTTAACGAACATCAGATAATTATCATGAACGGTGGTTATCATCGAGGACATGTTTATCTTCCTCGCCTCCTTTTGGAACTCGCCTCCAAGGCCGCCGTTGAAACGTACAACTTTTCCGGGCTGGCCGCTGCGAATACCGTAAGCGAGCTGATTGGAACCGCCGTGGGCTTCGAGATGCGCAACATACCCGTCCAGGTCCACATTCGCCAGGCCAATGCTGTTGCAGCAGGCATAATCGTTGGGGACTTTGTAATCCGCCCCGGCAAACGCGGCCAGGTCACCGTAGGCCGAGCAGTCCACAAACGCCTTAGCGTAAATCGCCTCTCTGCCGGACCGACTGTCAACTATCGCACCCCTTATGCGGCTGCCGTCCATAATGGCACCGGTGAGCAGAGTGTTAACAGCGATGAAGACACCGGCTTCATCGAGCATTTGCATAGTGACAAGTTTGTACAGCTCAGTATCGATTGCCGTGCATACAGAATCATAATTAAATCCTCTGACCATCTCGGCATGTCCCGAGCAGGCGCCGACCGCCATCAAGCGGTCGATGATCTGCTGAGGAATTCCGCGGACCACCTGACGTTTTTTCACGCCCGGGAAGGCCTTCCATAAATTGTAGAAGCTGTGAAGTGCGGTACCGCCTTCTGTTACGGTTCCGCCGGTATAACCTTTCCTTTCAATCAACATGGTTTTGGCACCCTGACGAGCAGCCGCGAGAGCCGCCACGACGCCACCCGTGCCGGCACCGGCGACAACGACATCAAATTTCCTGATAGGCAGCTTTTTTGCAGGTTCCTCGTAGTAGCTTCCAGTTTTGTTCGTGAATCCTATATAATTTGCATTAGCACGGCCTGCTTGAGCGCCCATTCCAAGGACTAACATACGTTTCGAGAATTCTCGACGATTCATTCCTGTCTCCTTTGAAAAATATCGTTGCGGCCAAGCGTTGACGTGAAAATTACATTCGCCTGAGCCATTTGTAATCCAATGCCGCCGAAGGCATAGGGCAGAAATTTTATACTAAATCAAATACTAATGCAAGATGCTCTATTAGCTGAGTTTGACGGCTGTTCCGTAAACCAAGAGTTCGGCGGCGCTGCCGACAACGCTCGTAGTCATATAGCGAACATTAATTATTGCATCAGCTCCCATCTTTGCGGCCTGGGCAGTCATTCTGTTGGCAGCGGTTGAGCGGGCACTACCCATCATTTCCGTGTATTCGGTCAATTCGCCACCAAGGACAAGTCTAATCAAGGCGGACAGGTCTTTGCCAAGCCAGATGGCATAAACAGTATGACCCTGAACGAGGCCGAGAATCTCACTTGTCTGTCGGCCGGGTACCGTATCGGAATTCAACAGCATAATACTGCCATCAGGTTCAGTAGTGTCCGGCTTCTCTGTCGATATCCCGGCTATTTTCTGTTCGAGAGCCACTGTCACCAGGACCACAAGGATACCTCCCAAGAGGCAGAAGATTGCTATCCGCAGCCATATAGGTATGACCGGGTCATCTGAAACAATGACATGCCACGGTACGCCTGCAAATATTACAGTGAAGAGCCCGAGCACAAAGGCCAGCGAACCAATGTGTCTTAGTGTTTTCATAGCTTCTCCTTTCATTTAACCCTAAAAATACCTTCAGTCGGCACGCTCATATTGAAATTGCTTGCATGTTCTTATGAGATTTTCTTGATTAACTGTCATCTCCTTCATGCGAAATATACAGAGGCAGTGACATTTTCCACTTGATTGCGGAAAGTCTCAGGCCGAGTGTTACAATAACCGAGGTAAGGGCGGCAAGAGCCTGATTTTTCAGATAGAAAGAAACGAGGCAGAACGTAATTGCTCCGCAAAGGGAAGCCGTAGCATATATCTCACGACGGAGAATCAGCGGAATTTCCCCGGATAAAATGTCACGGACGATACCACCGACAACACCGGTCATAATACCCATTACTACGGCAATACCCGGTGAAATACCCATGTCCAGGGTTTTCTGGGTTCCCAGGACCGTGAAGACAGCCAGACCGAAGGCATCAGCCACAGAAAGCAGCTTGAGCGGCAGGCCGCAAAAGCGAACCAGAAAAAAAGTTACAATCGCAGTTGCAACCGCCACCAGTAGATAGATTGGGGCCAAAACCCAGAAAACGGGGCTGGCACCTAAAACCAAATCGCGTAGAGTGCCGCCGCCAAGGGCCGTTACAGTTGCCAGGACAACAACTCCGAAGAGGTCCATGCGTTTTTTTCCGGCGGCAAGTGAGCCGGTTATTGCAAAAACCGCAACGCCAAAAAGATCCATCACATACAAGAGAGTCTGCATTACAGCACTTTCCAAATATGATTATTGCTTATGGGAATCCGGCTTTATTATTTTTTGTGTTTTTGTTTTCTTATTAAAATCCCCGAGCATTCCTGTCCAGGTATCTTTATTCGCTTCGGCTGGTAATTTCGATCAGATGGAAGCCAAACTGTGTTTGTACGGGACCGTGAACTTTTCCGACTTCCTGGCTAAAAACAACGTCACCAAATTCTTTGACCATTTGACCCGGTGAAAATTCGCCCAAATGTCCGCCCTGTTGATTGGAAGGGCATTTCGAGTGTTCCTTAGCCGCTTCGGCAAAATCAGTCCCACCTTCGATTTGTTGTTTGATGCTTTCACATTCTTCCTGTGTCTCAACCAGGATATGACGCGCTGTGGCTTTGGTCATAATCGTCTCCATTCTAAAGGATTAATATTCAGAGCACTCAGAAGCTGTTTCAAAATGACTCTGTATTCGTATCTAACTATAGCATTAGCGTTCTGTCAAGTAATGCTTAAGGGAGATTTTTTAACTGAACGTCAGCCAAAAATCTGATGAGGCTTCCAAATGCAATCTAATGGTCTTATCCAAAGATGCAGCGAGCCAACACCTTACAGGTGTGGCTGCCCCTAAAGAAGCAAGGATGTCACTGTCTATCTTTTCAGCCTTTTCTTCGGATTCCCAGAAAGCTCCAAGCGTATTTGAAATAGTTTTCAATCTGTCGCGAAGCGGACTGAGTTTGATATTTCGCTGATGGCAGGCATAAGGTCTGGCCGGATTGAGGTCTCCACCTATCGCCCTGAGAATAGTAACAACGCTGCCGACAAAATCCCAGTTACACGGCTCCAGCATATCTATAGCCATAGCAAGTGAAATTTTTGCTTCGTGACCATCTACCGTATCATGGATGACTGTTTCGACGGTTTTTTTTACGAAGTTTAAGCTGTCTTTGTAATGGTCGCCTACCGGATTAGCACCCGGCTCGCCATAAGGGCCGAGATCCAGGACCATATTATGATAAGGTCGGCTTGGATCTAAAGCTTCGCTTATCTTATCGACGATACGCTCGACCTGCCATAGTTTAAGGGGTGTTGGCGGGCCGATGCTGCTCAACAGCTCATCTGCGGATATTCCGCCAACATCTAATTCCAAACCGCTGATAGCCGGATTTTCGCACCAGCTTGAAAGTATCTGCCGGCTATTCTCAAGCTCTTTTTTACGTTGCGGCGGGCGTTCATTCGAGCGTTCGGGGCAGTGTCCGGCGCCTATGGCTTTGGCAATATACTCGGCTTCTTTATCGGCTTCGTGGTAGCATAATTCAAAACCCGAAATGAGCTGTCTTATTTTAGTTGTCTCATCATCCAGGGACGCAATAGAGTCTTCCATCCTGTCGATGTCTAATATTTCAGAGTCACCTTCCGTTCCGCAGTTACACCAGCATGGTCTGGCTGCGATTTTATTTTCATTTTCTTCCTGAGCCATTCGATTACCTCACTTTCAAGCCCATCGACCGGTTCAATTAGGATCAGCCGGAGCGTTTTGTTCTATTTGTAGTTGCTCAGCTTCCTCTTGAAGTTGACTCTTCTCGTATGATGTTAAGGGACGAGGGGGAAGACTGTCGAGGATATTCTTTATATCTTCCGGGACGGATAAATCAAACGACCGATAGTACCTTTGGACATACCAAAATGCAGGGAGCCTGCCTTCGTCATTTTTCCACAGTGAGTCGGCACTGACAACGCACTGGCGAATGTTAGTTTCTATATTCTTGAGCAACTGCTCCTGACGGTCGGCACGAATCATATAAGCAGTATTGGCATTCGAAAGGATTCCCGTGAAGTATAGCTCTCTGAACATCTGAGAATAACGCCAGGCAACAAGTCCACCAAAAATAATAGCTCCAGAAACAAAGCCTGCCGCGAACAGTCCAACGCCCTTGAATATTCCTTTCCGATTGGCCATATTATATCTCCTTCTGGAAAATTAAGAGAATAACTCAAGACATATCCGCATGTCGAAAAGGATAATAATGGCAGGGGAGCGGGATTTGCAAGGGAATAAAGTAAAAAAGCACCAAATGAAATTCGGGACTGAATATTGTTTTATAGTTATTAGAGACTGCTATTCCTGGGCTTCTCGCATCTGCTCGTAGAACTCAGCGAATTTGTCCTTATCCTTTGTTTTTCGATATGCTATCGCCGTGCGAGGATGCTTGTTCAATATGCCGGTGACCATATAGGGTATTATATAGCCCCACTCGATGTCCTTCCGCATCGGTATCATGTAGTCCTGTATAACCTTTAGAGTCGGTGTCAGATTAAATTTGGGATTTTTCAGGAAACCGATTAAAAGCTCAAGGCAGCAGTTACCGGGACCCCGGCCGATACCGTATAACGAACCATCGAGATAATTCGCGTTGTGAATGATAGCTTCAATCGTGTTGGCGTATGCAAGCTGCTGCTGGTTGTGGCAGTGTATGCCTATTTCTTTTCCGGGCAGATGTTCCTGGTAAAGTTTGACAAGATACTCTATCTGCTCACAGTACAATGCACCAAAACTATCAACGACGTAAACCACATCGACAGGAGATTTCGCCAACTGGTCAAGGGCTTCTACGAGGTCGGGCTCAATTTCTCTGGAAATTGCCATAATATTGCAGGTCGTTTCATAGCCGAGGTCGTGACATCTATTGATAAGCTCTATGGCACTGTCGATATATTTTACATACGTTGCCGCACGAATCAAATCTACGGGGCTTTAATCGGCGGGAGCAAAGTGCTGCTCTTTGACGCAATATGAGTCAACCATTACGCTTATTTTTATATCAGACTCAATCCCTTCGACAACTTTTTTTATCATATCGTCATCGCAGTATTTCCACGCTCCATAATCTTCGGGGGGATAAAGCTCTTTGCTGCTTCGATAACCGAATTCCATATAGTCAACGCCGCTTTTGGAGAGTGCCTGGTACACTGCACGAACAAACTCGTCAGTGAAATAGTGGTCATTAATAAGTCCGCCGTCCCTGATTGTGTAATCGAGTACCTTTATTTTTTCTCTTTACATCTACCAACCTTTAACTAATTTTATCTAAAGCCTCTTCAACACTTTTTCGATAAGCCCGGGGGCAACATCGACGGCATATTTTCCATCCGGGCAATACACCTGACCTATGTCATTAAGCAACACGAATCTCGGCCATTTGTTAACAGCCTTTTTGTCGTGCTTAACCAGGTCTATCAGGCCTTTTTCGGTTAAATTCCCGGGCAATGTTACCGGAACACCCAGTTTTTCGAGAATTTGCCGGATTCTTTCGAGCCTTTCTGCTGAGGCTAATTTTAATTCAATCTCGATCAGACCGGCAGCAATGATACCGATAGCGACTGCCTCACCGTGCAGTAATTCGAATCCGCTGGCCGTCTCAACGGCATGACCGATAGTATGGCCGTAGTTTAGAATTCTTCTCTTGTTTTGCTCGCAGGGATCAATTTCAACCACATCGCCTTTTATTTTGCAGTTAAACTGTGCCACTTTTTCCAGCATGTCTGATTTTCTTTCGAGAACAGCGTCGAGATTATTTTCAAGATATTCAAAATATTCGCTATCGGCGATAAGGGCATACTTTATAGATTCCACCAGCCCGGCTCTGAATTGCCTGTCGTCCAGAGTTGTCAAAGTTGCGACATCGATATAAACAGCCGCCGGGTGCCAGAACGCACCGAAAGCGTTTTTGCTTACGCTCGAATCGACTCCGGTTTTGCCGCCCACGGCCGAATCGGCCTGGGCGACCGTGGTCGTGGGTATCTGAATGACAGGGATACCTCTTTTGAAAACAGCGGCTGCAAATCCTGCAATGTCACCGACCGTTCCGCCGCCAAGAGCAACAACAAGGGTGTCTCTGCCGAGACAGGCCTTCTCCATAGTTTCGATTATTGAAACAGCGGTATCGATTTTTTTTGAAGTCTCGCCGGCCGGGCTTATTACAAAAGCAGGTACATCGCTTTGGCCAAGAAGCTTTTCCAGATGTCCTGCTGAGACCAGGTTTTCATCGGTAACAACAAATTTATTGTACCCGTTGAAATCGGTTTCTATCGCAGGCCATAATTCGCCAAGGAAATCCGTGCCGATTTTTATCGGGTAACATTTGGCCTGCGAAGCTGGAATTTTAATCTCATGCTCTAACATAATATCAAATCGATAAACTTACAAAGAATCCGGTTTTTTAACCTCTAAGGACACTTCTAAAACAAGCCTTCGACAAACTCAGGCCATGGCTTGAGTATAGTATTGCGGATTCTATCAATAATGCAAGCCGAGCAATATAATCTATTTATGTTAGGTATGCAAGTTTTTAAGCGAAACGGTAGTCAAATTATTTTTTTAGACGGGACACCTCGGTTTTAGCCTTGCTTTTGGGGTTTTTCACTGCTATATGTTTGATTATGGAGACAAAATTAGCAGTTCCAATAGCGGCGAAAGATTTAGAGACGGCCAGGCAGCAGGTCAAGGCAGCGATATCCGCCGGTGCCGAGTTGATCGAGCTGCGTACAGATTATATCGAGAATCTCAGTGTCGAGATGGTTAAAAATCTGATTGCTTATGTAAAAAATGCCGGTGATAAACAACTGCCAATAATTGTGACCTGCCGTGACCAGCAGCAGGGGGGAGCGATGGATTATGAGCAACAATTGCGGGTCGAGGTGCTGGTCTGTGCCTTGAAAGCCAGCGCCGAATTTATCGACTTCGAATACGATAATTTCCTTATTGCCGAGAACCAAAAAATAATAAAGCAGGCGCTGTCGCAAAATCCACAAGCTCGTCTAATCCTGTCGGCGCATAATTTCGAAACGAAATTTCCCGATATAAGAAAGCTGCATCGTGATATTTTAGATGTATATCCGGAGGCGATACCCAAACTTGTATATGCCGCAAATCATATTAATGACTGCTTTGAAGCCTTTGATTTGCTGCATGGAACCAGCAGTGATAAAATCGTGTTCTGTATGGGCGAAGCGGGTCTTATCAGCAGAATTATTGCGAAAAAGCTGAATAGTTTTGTAACTTTCGCAAGTATCGATGGCCAAAGTGCAACAGCACCGGGACAGTTGACAATCGAGCAGTTTAAGCAATTGTACCATTATGATGATATTACATCCGAGACCGAACTTTTCGGAGTGATAGCCAATCCGGTCGGCCATTCATTAAGTCCTGCGATTCATAATGCCTGCTTTGCCGAAAAAAGTATGAACAAATTATATCTGCCGTTACTGGTAGGTGGGGGCAAGAAAGAATTCGACTCTTTTTTATCTAATGTTATTGAAAGAAAGTGGCTGAATTTTGTCGGCTTTAGTGTAACAATTCCGCATAAACAAAGTGCTCTGGAATTTGCCCGGGCCAATGAGGGGTTTATAGAGTCATTGGCTGAGAAAATTGGAGCAGTTAACACAATAGTATGTAGGGTGGGCTTTAGCCCACCGAATAAAATTAAGAATGGTGGGGCAAGCCCCACCCTACGGGCTTACAATACTGATTACTCCGCCGCATTGGATGCGGTTACTTCTACTCTGGGTATCGACAGAGACGGATTAAGGGGACTTCCGGTCACCGTTGTCGGGGCAGGCGGTGTCGCAAGGGCGATAGTCGCGGGCTTAAGCGATGCCGGAGCAAAAATCCGCATTTACAATCGTACTGTAAGTAAAGCCGAAAAGCTTGCGGCTGAGTTTAATTGTGATTTTTCGCCGTTGGATGATTTGACGGATATGAATGCAAAGCTGATAGTAAACTGTACCAGCATTGGAATGCATCCAAATGTTAACGCTTCACCTGTCCCCCAAAAATGTCTGAGAAGTGATATGGCGGTCTTTGATACTGTTTATAATCCAGCCGAGACTTTGCTGTTAAAGCAGGCACAGCAGGCTGGAGCGAAAACAATCGACGGCATCTCAATGTTCGTCAATCAGGGCATGGCTCAATTTAAACTTTTCACCAATACAGACGGCAATGCGGAGCTTATGCGTAATACTATTTGTAATTGGAGTTAGAATTATCATTGCCAATTTAATTGTTGCTCTGTTATGGTTATTGCTGGTATTATTGGGTAAATATGGTTGAT
>CAZWME010000099.1:0-10284 GCA_964634515.1 uncultured Pirellulales bacterium
ATATATGCAACATGAAAAGGGCCTGCTGAGAGAAATTACCGAGATGAGGGCAAAGGCGGTCTCGGGCCGGATGTCCGATGATGAGCAGGTAGAGCTTGATAATAAGCTGAGTAAAATGCTTGGCGGAATCATGGTGGCGGTAGAAAATTATCCTGATTTGAAGGCCAATGAGAATTTTATGCATCTCCAAAGGACAATGAATGAATTAGAAGAACAAATATCGGCCGCCAGACGTGCTTATAACGCCGCAGTAACCACCTTCAATAATGCGGTTGAGATGTTTCCAACCAATTTGGCCGCTTCGGCAATGGGATATAAGCAGAAGAAAGTTTTTGAAATCAGCCCGGAGCAAAGAGAAAACGTGGATGCTGAAAAACATTTCAATAACTGAATAAGTTTCCACTGATTTAATTTCCTGGATGGATCCGTGAAAACCTTAGAGGATTTTACAAACTTTTATAAAACCACATTGCTGGCCGACCTTAATAGCCTCGAACAAGAACGCAGGAAAATTGTCACTAAGCTAATTTATGTTACGGTCGCTATTCTGTGTATTCTTGGAGCATGCCTGTTACTCATGAATGTAAAAATACAGGCAGCAACTCCATTTGTATTCATCCCAATTATACTTTGCATAATAACAGGTGCAGTCATATGCTACTTTATGACCAGAGGTTATGTGGCAAGATTCAAATCACTTGTGATACAAAGAATAGTCCACTTTATTGATGAAAATCTGAATTACGATGCGGATGAGTGTATCGATAAAACAACTTTCATGTTGTCAAAAATATTCACAACAAAGCCCAACCGGTACAAAGGCGATGACCTTGTCTGGGGTAAAACGGGCGCAACTGAAATCAAGTTCTCTGAAATTAAAGCCGAGCATGAAAGCGGCTCTGGCAAAAACAGGCGGCGATACACAATATTTAAGGGACTTTTTTTCATCGGTGATTTTAATAAGCATTTTACCTGCGAAACGGTAGTGCTTCCCGATACGGCGGAAAAACTTTTCGGCCATTTCGGGCAGAAACTACAATCGATAAATCTATTCCGCGGCCAGTTGATAAAGCTCGAAGACCCGGAGTTTGAAAGTCACTTTGTAGTCTATGGCACCGATCAAATCCAAGCCAGGTATATCCTGTCAACGAGTTTGATGGAGAGGATTGTTGAGTTCAGGAACAAGACCGGAAGGAAGATATATCTATCCTTTGTGGGCTCGAAGGTATTTGTGGCCGTGTCCTATACAAAAAGCCTCTTCAAGCCGAGGATATTCAGGACGCTGCTGGACTTCGAACCTGTTCGTGGATATTTCGAAGACCTTCAGCTTGCTATCGGAATTGTTGATGACCTTAACCTTAATACGCGTATCTGGAGTAAACAATAAATGGATGCCTTTAGCTTAAGACCGGACGAGTTACCTGATTTAGCAATTGACACACTTGGTGTGCCAAAGATAGATTCGCCGTTAAAAGAAGGTGGGAACGGTTTTGTCGATGACAGTGAGAAGGTTCTACTGTATACACATTCTGAGGACCTGAAAACACCCAACGAGGGTGGAAAAGAACCCCCGATGTTCGAGAGGGCAGGGCCACGTCGGAAAATATTCTTTGAACCGGAAAAGCTAACCTGCGGGATCGTGACGTGCGGGGGATTATGTCCCGGCCTTAACGATGTTATCAGAACTATCACACTCAGCCTGCTGTGGCAATATAGAGTTAAAGCAGTTTATGGTTTTCGTTACGGATATATGGGTCTATCATCCAAAGCCCCCAAGGAGCCTGTTTTGCTAACGCCTGAATTGGTAGATGACATTCATCTTAAAGGGGGAGATATTCTATCATCTTCCCGAGGTCCGCAGGGATCAGATGAAATGGTTGATACTCTTAAAAAGATGGGGATCGAAATATTATTTGTCATCGGCGGAGACGGTACACTTCGAGGGGCACACGACCTTAATACTACAATCAAGAAAAGGGGGCTTAACATTTCGGTTATCGGTGTTCCGAAGACAATCGATAATGACATCTGCGGCATCGAGCAATCCTTCGGCTTTTCGACAGCGGTCGAAGCATCACGGCCGGCGATTCACTGCGCACACGCGGAAGCCAAAGGGGCCTGGAACGGTATCGGATTAGTGAAACTGATGGGCAGAGATTCGGGTTTTATAGCCGCTTATGCTACATTAGCGAACAGTGACGTAAACTTCTGCTTTATACCGGAAGCACCGTTAGTCCTGGAAGGGGAGAACGGATTTTTGCAGACACTGGAAAAACGGTTAGATAAAAAACATCACGCGGTGATAGTCGTAGCTGAAGGAGTAGGGCGGCAGATAGCCGCAACGAACGGTATTCAAAAAAAGGACGCTTCGGGTAATGTCTTACGCGAGGACATCGGGCTTATTTTGAAAGAAAGAATAACACAGTATTTTGCACAGAAGAATAAGCCGGTCAGCCTGAAATATATCGATCCCAGTTATATGATTCGCAGCTTACCTACCGATTCGAACGACGCAGCTTTTTGCGTATTACTCGGACAAAATGCAGTCCATGCGGGCATGTCAGGCCGAACGAATATGGTGGTCGGGTACTGGAACCAATACTTTGTTCATATCCCCATATCACTTACTATCCTGAAGAAAAAGAAGGTTGATCCCGACGGCCATCTGTGGCAGACGGTTTTGGAAACCACCGGGCAGGGGCGGTGGTAGGGCAGTGGCCATCAACTTTTTTAGAATAAAGATAAAACATATTTGAGGATGTTTTCTGAATTTTATTCAAAAAGAATAGCTCAAAAATAAGCCCAGAATCATTTCTAAATTCCTATAATCTTATCCATCAGGACGCATAATTCCCTACAAAATTGATTAAAAGAGGATTTAGAACGATGTAATCGTATGAAAATTTTATGAAAAAATTTTAAGAACAAAGTTGACAATTAGGAGTAAGTACTATTTAGTAGCCATTATGAATAAGAAAAACAATAAAATCAATAGTACCGAATTAGACGAAAAGACGAGGCAATTTACGTCTCAATGCAGAGCAGCCGGCCTGAAAGTTACGCCGCAGAGGATAACGATATACAGAGAGCTTCTGAAGACAGACGAGCATCCCTCGGCGGAGATGCTGTACGAGAAAGTCAAAAAGATATTTCCAAGTATATCGCTGGATACTGTCAACAGGACACTGTTGACGCTTACTGAGATTGGCGCGGCTTTTACGGTAGTGGGTTCAGGCGACGCCAAACGGTTTGACGGCAGATTACACGAACATCAGCATTTCAGGTGCGTAAAATGCAAAAGAATTATTGATTTTCATCATAAGCCATTTGATAATATACGATTACCCGAGGAAATCAGTGAAAAATTTACGGTGCTTAGAAAAACCGTATATCTCGAAGGAATATGCGAATTGTGTAAATAGATAGATTGTTTTAAGTAAAGTCGGTTAAAAAAAAGAAAGAGAGGTAACAAATGGAATTAAAAGGAAGTAAGACGGAAAAGAATCTATTAGCGGCGTTTGCAGGTGAGTCACAGGCCAGGAACAGATACTCATATTTTGCGAGCCAGGCAAAGAAAGAAGGATACGTGCAGATTTCAGCTATTTTCGAAGAGACAGCCAACCAGGAGAAGGAACATGCCAAGCGTGAGTTTAAGTTTCTCCAGGGGGGTGAGGTTGAAATAACGGCAGGATTTCCGGCCGGCAAGATAGGCACGACAGTTGAAAATCTTAAAGAAGCAGCAGCCGGCGAGGATTATGAAACGACCACGATGTATCCTGACTTTGCGAAGGTCGCGGATGAAGAGGGATTTAAGGAAATTGCGGGGGTTTTCAGAAGCATTGCTGTCGCCGAGGCCCGTCACAGAGACAGGTATTTAGCTCTTGTAAAAAACATCGAGGATGGAAAGGTTTTCAAACAGGACAAGCCAGTCAGATGGGTTTGCAGAAACTGCGGTTATGTACACGAAGGTGCGGAAGCTCTTACAACATGCCCGGCCTGTGCGCATCCGCAGGCTTATTTTGAGCTTGAAGCTACAAATTATTAATAGTAAATAGTTCAATGAAAGGCCAGGACAATGAAAAGTAGAAAAAGCAAGAAAATCGTGTTGGGTACTTTATTTGTATCGGCTGTTGTTTTAGGCTCATTGGCGTATTCGCACTGTCAGATACCCTGCGGAATATACGATGATGAAGCCCGGTTTAATTCGATTGCCGAGCATATCACAACAATCGAGAAATCGATGAAGCAGATAGAGGATCTTTCAGGCCAGAGAAAACAGGATATGAACCAGATTGTTCGCTGGGTCAACAACAAAGAGGCACACGCCGACGAATTGAGCCATATCATAACCTATTATTTTATGGCACAACGCATAAAACCAGCATCAGAAGGTAATGTCCAGGAATACAAGAAATATGTTAAGAAGCTCACGCTGCTTCACGAGATGCTTGTTACTACTATGAAGGCAAAACAGACAACCGATACAGTTAACGTGGCAAAACTAAGAACATTATTGAAGCAGTTCCATGAGGCATATTCAGGCAAGGCTGCCTTAGGCGAACATAAACATTGAAGGGAAACAGGTGAGAATATGGCAGAAAGAAATGATGTAGTAAAATTTCAGGGTAATCCTCTGACGCTGGTGGGTAACGAGCTCAAGGTCGGTGATACGGCTCCGGAAGCAGAGGTTTTAGCCAACGATTTGTCGCCGGTGAAACTCTCAGGCTTCGGGGGAAAGGTTTGCGTAATCTGCACAGTTCCATCTCTGGATACGCCTGTATGTGATATCCAGACGAGGAAGTTCAATGAGCAGGCCGCATCGCTGGGTAATGATGTCGTAGTGTTGACTATCAGCATGGACCTTCCGTTTGCCCAGCAGAGGTGGTGCGGGGCAGCAAATGTGGAAAATGTTCAGACACTTTCAGACCATCGCAATGCAGAATTCGGCACGGAATTCGGCGTTCTTATCAAAGAATTGCGACTTTTGGCTCGAACAGTATTTGTTGTGGACAAAGATGGTATTATTCGTTACATAGAAATAGTTGATGAAGTAACGAATGAACCCGATTATGAAGCAGCATTATCTGCAGTAGAAGGAACAGGACAATGAGACAGCTAAAACCAAATATTTACGCCGTTGGCGCAATTGACTGGGACGCCAGACTATTCGACAGGCTTATTCCGCTACCGGACGGTACCAGCTACAATTCTTATGTGGTACGGGGCAATGAAAAAACAGTATTGTTCGACACAGTGGATCCTGCCAAAACTGACGTCTTATTAAAGAATCTTGTCAGGCTTGGAATTAACAAAATCGACTATGTTGTTGCGCACCATGCAGAACAGGACCATTCGGGATCTCTGCCGGACGTGCTGTTAATATATCCGGACGCTAAGGTAGTAACGAATCCCAAGTGCAAGGGTATGCTGATTGACCTGCTCGACATAGACGAGGATAGATTTATCACTGTCGAAGACGGCCAGAGGCTGTCATTAGGTGACAAGACTCTACAGTTTATCTATACCCCTTGGGTTCACTGGCCTGAGACAATGAGTACATATCTTGTCGAAGATAAAATACTTTTTTCCTGTGATTTTTTCGGCTCTCATTTAGCTTCAAGCAGCTTGTTCGTTGACGATGAGGCCGTGGCATATGAATCGGCAAAGCGTTATTTCGCCGAGATTATGATGCCATTCAGACGTCAGATAAATACCAACATTGCAAAGCTTGAAGACCTGGATATAGAGATTATTGCACCGAGCCACGGACCGGTACACGGCAAACCCAATTTCATTATAGATGCTTATAAAGACTGGGTTTCCGAGACTGTTAAAAATGAGGTGATAGTGGCTTATGTTTCGATGCACGGCAGCACGGCCAAAATGGTCTCATATTTCGTAGAGGCCTTAATCGACAGAGGTATTACCGTAAGGCAGTTTGAGCTATCAACGGTCGATATAGGCAAACTTGCGATGGCCCTGGTGGATGCGTCAACAGTGGTTATCGGCTCACCAACGGTTTTGGCAGGACCGCATCCATCGGCCGCTTATGCGGCTTTTCTGGCTAACGGCCTGAGACCCAAGACGAAATTTGCATCCATCATAGGCTCATACGGCTGGGGCGGCAAAATGGTCGAGCAATTAACAAATATGTTGACAAATCTCAAGGTAGAAATCCTTGAACCGGTATTAGCAAAGGGTGATCCCAAAGAGGGCGATTTTGCCGCCCTTGATAAACTTGCCGACGAAATCCTTGCCAGGCACAAGGAAATTGGAATAACAAATTAGAATCTTGAAATTAGAAAGGGGAATAATTATGGCTAAAAAACTGCAAATCTACAAATGTTCCGTCTGCGGCAACATCGTTGAAGTCCTTCACGGTGGTGCCGGTGAATTGGTATGCTGCGGAAAGCCGATGGAGCTGTTGGACGAGAAAACCGCCGACGCAACAACAGAAAAACATGTACCAGTGATTGAGAAAATCGATGGCGGCTATAAGGTAAAGGTCGGCAGTGTACCCCATCCGATGCAGGATGAGCACTATATTGAGTGGATTGAGCTGCTTGCGGACGGTAAGGCATACCGGCAGTTCCTCGAGCCCGGCGGTGAACCGGAAGCAGTGTTTAACGTCGAGGCCGGTTCCGTCAGCGCAAGAGAGTATTGCAATGTTCACGGTCTGTGGAAAGGGTAAGAAATGATAAGCAAAAAGATGGAAGATGCCCTTAACGAACAGGTTAACGCGGAGCTGTATTCGGCGTATCTGTACCTTTCGATGGAGTCATATTTTAAGGCCCAGAACTTAAACGGTTTTGCAAACTGGATGAGAGTACAGACACAAGAAGAAGCAGCTCACGCGATGAAGATTTATGACTTCATAAATGAACGGGGCGGCAGAGTAACACTGAAGACTATAGAAGGGCCTCAGACAGAATGGGACTCAGCATTAGTGGTTTTCAATGCGGCTTATGAACACGAACAAAAAGTAACCGGCCTGATTAACACTCTTGTGGATTTGGCTATTAAAGAAAAAGACCACGCGACAAACAGCTTTTTGCAGTGGTTTGTTAACGAACAGGTCGAAGAAGAGGCCTCGGCCGATGAAATAGTGCAACAACTAAAAATGATGGAAAGCGCACCGGGTGGAATGTTTATGCTCGACCGTGAATTAGGGCAACGAGTTTTTACGCCGCCTGCGACAGAAGGAACGTAATAGTGAGCATCACTTTGAATGCCATTGAAGTTTTTGAAATAGCAGAACGGATTGAAAGAAACTCCGTCAACTTCTATCGTAAAGCAGCGGAAGCTCTTTCCGATGAAAACCTTTGCGCAATACTGCTGAGCCTTTCCGAGTTCGAAAAGGAACACGAAAGAAGCTACGCCAATATGAGAAAACAGATCTCGGCCAAGGAATGGGACCTGATAACATTCGACCTGGAAAATGAAATGGCTTTGTACCTTCAGAAGATTGCCGACAGCCATGTTTTCGATCCTAAAAAAGACCCCTCCGAGCAACTGAAAGATAAAGGAACCATAGAGGACATTCTAAACTATGCCGTCGAATCTGAAAAAGACAGCGTCATTTTCTATCTCGGGCTGAAGAATTATGTCCCTGCGACAGCCGGCAAGAACAAGATCGAAGAAATCATCAATGAAGAGATGAGCCATATTGCCGAATTAAACCTCAGGTTATCAGCATTAAAGTATATAGAAAGAATTTCGATTTGAGTGAATTATTAAAGGTTACATTTACTTAAGCTGTGTTTACAATTGACTATGAAATGAATTTTTGAGTATTTATTTTACCAGTAACTGAAAGGAACAGAACAATGTCTATGCCGTTTAATGCCGATGAAGTTTTTGAGATGGCCGAACAGATAGAAAGAAACGGAGCCGGGTTTTACCGAGCCGCAGCAGAAAAGTTTCCCCAGGTCAGCCAACTGCTGTTAGAGCTTGCAGCTATGGAAGACAATCACGAGAAAACCTTTGCGGCTATGCGGGCAGAACTATCCGGAACCGAAGCAAAGCCATTAGTCTTCGATCCCGATGACCAGGCGCAGTTGTATCTGCAGGCGATGGCCGATGAACACATTTTTAACATCAAGTCCGATCCGGTCAACCAATTGGACAATCTGGACAGGCCTGATGAGGTGCTGAAAACTGCCATGGGCCTTGAAAGAGACTCCATCGCTTTTTATACCGGCCTGAAAGAATCTGTCTCACGCAGGGCAGGAAAAGACAAGGTTGATGCCATAATAAAAGAAGAAATGAACCACATAGTTATTTTAAGCCAAAAAATGGAGGCTTTGAAATAAGCATATACGCTGCCACTGGGACAGTTAAAAGGAGACCAATGACTGTTGCACTTAATGCTTTCGAAGTATTCGAAATTGCCGAGCAAATTGAACACAACGGTGCGAAGTTTTACCGCAAAGCGGCAGAACAATTTAATGAGCCCGATATACGCAACATGTTTCTCGAATTAGCGGACTGGGAGACCAGACACGAGCAGATTTTAAACGATATGGGAAAACAACTTTCGAAACCAAACAAAAAATCGAGTTTTTTTGGGCCTGAAAAAAAGTTGCTTGATCCAAAATTAATGGCCTGCCTTACCGTATTCGGCACAGGCTCAGAACCCGTTCACCAGCTAAGAAACGTGGAAAACACATCAGAAGTTCTCAAAAGGGCCATCGAAAAGGAAAAAGAGAGTATCGCTTTCTATGAAGGGCTGAAGGATTTCGCTCCTGCCAGAGACGACAAAAATAAAATCGATGATATTATCGAAGAAGAAATGCATCATATTAAAATTCTAAGCCAAGCGTTGAAACAGCGAGAATAGACAAATTGGTTTCGGAGGCATGGATGTTAGACCTGGAATCTCTTTTCAACCTAAGCTACCCAATGTGCATAATAAGTTCGCAGAAAGGCGGCAAATTCGACGGCTGTATTGTCAATACCGTATTTCAGATTGTTCCTGAGCCGCCAATGGTGGCAGTCAGTATCAGTAAACAAAATTTAACACACGAGTATATTACCAACAGCAGAGTTTTCGCAGTATCTATCCTTGCCGAAAGTACCCCTATGGCTTTCTTAGGCAAATTTGGATTTAGAACCGGTAGAGATATAGACAAATTCGAACAAGTAACATATAAAACAGGTCAAACCGGTGCGCCGATAGTACTGGATAATGTGGTCGGTTTCATCGAAGCCGAAGTTCTCGAAACCTTCGAAGTTGAAACACACACACTTTTTATCGGCAAGATTACCGCTTGTGGAACTATTGACGAGAATAAAATACCAATGACATACACTTACTATCGAGATGTCAAACACGGCAGGACACCCCGAACAGCGGCTACTTATATAGAAAAGAAAGCAAAGAAGACATCAAATCAAGGAGATAAAAACATGAAAAAGTATAAAATCATTTTTACTGCTCAAGACCCTGGAGGATTTAACGCAATTGCGACGGTTATCAAAAAATTTAAAAAAAATACAAGATTTGAAGTATTAGTAATTTTGGCTAAACAGGCGTGTAAAATTGCTAAAAAACAGAATATAAAATATTTAGATGCTGATAAAATATCACTTAAAAAAATAAGAGCAGATTTAGTTTTTACAGGCACTAGTTTTGGTAAGTCCATAGAAAAAAGAATAATTGCCTTGGCAAAGGAAAAAAACATACCAACAATAAGCATAATTGATTTTTGGACTGATTATGTTCCGTCTTTTAGTGATCCGGAAACAAGTAATTTTAAATATTTGCCAGATTATATTTTAGTAATAGATGAAACAATGAAAAGAGATATGATTAGAGCGGGCTTTCCATCAGATAAAATTTTCATCACAGGTAATCCATATTTTGATTTATTTTCAAAAAAGATCAGGCATAAAACAAACAGAAACTTAATAACGTTTTTCTCTCAGCCATTTTCTGAAATATATAAAAATAGCAGTAAGGACTATAAATGTTATACCAATTTTGATGAGATTCAGGTTTTTGAAGATATTATAAAAGCATTGGAAAAGATTGATTTAAGCAAAAAAGTTGTAATTAATTTTCATCCACGCTCTAAAAAAAATGATAAGTTTGACAAAATAATTAAAAATTCAAAACTAAAAATAGAAAAAGAAAAAAAATTATATAATAAAGATTTAATTGAAAAATCAGAAATAATTGTTGGGATAAACTCTGTGGTATTATTTGAGGCCGCACTTGCTGAGAAAAAGGTGTTAAGTTATCAGCCAAACTCAAAGAATCTTGACCCTTTAATTACTAATAAA
>CAZWME010000100.1:0-10243 GCA_964634515.1 uncultured Pirellulales bacterium
CCAGCCGGACAATGCTCAATACGGGTCGGTTCCTGTGGATGGCCAGAGAGTTTGAACCGAAGCTGAAGGAAGAAACAAAAGCGGGCAGGTTCTGGTCGCAGTATATGAAGCGGGCCGGCTACGATACCTATATGACCGGCAAGTGGCACGTAAAAGGTATCAAGCCCGAAGATATATTCGATCATGTCAAAGATGTTCGGCCCGGGATGCCCAATCAAACACCGATGGGATACAACCGGCCAATAGAGGGAATACCCGACCTCTGGAAACCGTGGGACAAAAAAAATGAGGGTTACTGGAAAGGCGGCAAGCACTGGAGCGAAGTGCTGGCGGACAACTCGATTGAATTTCTCGAAAACGCTTCAAAAAGCGAAAAGCCGTTCTTTATGTATCTGGCTTTCAACGCCCCGCATGATCCGAGACAATCTCCGAAGGAGTACGTGGACAAGTACCCGTTGGATAATGTGAGAGTTCCCGCTAATTTCCTGCCGGAATACCCGTATAAGGACTCAATCGGCCTCGGCAGGAAGCAGAGGGATGAACGTCTCGCTCCATTTCCCCGCAGTAGATATGCCGTGAAAGTGAACCGTCAGGAATACTACGCGATAATCACTCACATGGACACACAGATCGGGCGAATTCTGGCTGCGCTGAAAAAGACCGGAAAAGCCGACAATACTTATATCTTTTTTACGGCCGACCATGGACTGGCGGTCGGTCATCACGGTCTGATAGGAAAACAGAATATGTACGACCACAGCGTCAGGGTGCCTTTGATGGTCAAC
Source organism: uncultured Pirellulales bacterium (assembly GCA_964634515.1). Classification (GTDB taxonomy): domain Bacteria; phylum Planctomycetota; class Phycisphaerae; order Sedimentisphaerales; family Anaerobacaceae; genus NIOZ-UU13. Next base: position 786 of record CAZWME010000100.1, read on the forward strand.
GGCCCAGGTATCCCGAAGAACAAAAAACTCACTGTGCCGATTTATCTTCAGGACATTATGCCATCAACGCTGGAGCTTGCCGGTGTTAAGAAGCCGCCACAGGTTCAGTTCAAGAGTTTGATGCCTCTAATCAATGGTAAGACAAACAGCAGTTATGATGCCATTTACGGCGGCTATATAGACCTGCAGAGAATGATTACTGCTGACGGTTACAAAATGATATACTATCCGAAAATCGGTAAAACCCTCCTGTATAATCTCAAGGCCGATCCTCTGGAAATGAATAATCTTGCCGACGATCCTACGTATTTCACCCGGATAAGGAAACTGAGAAGACGACTGAAAATCCTGCAAAAAGAAGTTGGCGACAAGCTCAATATCGAGCATCTTCCATATCTCGGTTCAAAAGCTGGGAGCTAATCGGGACACAAGGGCTGTTATAAAAATGAAACGATAAGACGAATAGTGAGGAAAGGATTATATGATGAAAAAGCTGCTGTTAGTTATTTTTATAGCGATGTTTACTTGTCTGAACAACGTTAGTGCTCAGGAGAATAACCAGAGAGAAAGTAAGAGCCGAAAATTTTTACTAAAGAAAAAATATCTGAACTTCCCGGTCAAGAACGGAGCCCCAAAAAGCCTGATAAGTCTTATTATCGATGGCAGGATTGTCCGTGAATTTCAAATTGAGCTTGCCCCTGATGAACCTGATTTCTGGGTGTTTCTTGATATTAGCGAGTTTAGAAATCAAAAAGCGTCGCTGCGCATAGATAATTATGAATCTGATAAAAGCAAAGGATTCAATTCTGTCTATCAGGCGGATACGTTCAAAGGCAAAAATAATCTTTATCGTGAAAAATTACGTCCGCAGTTTCATTTTACTTCCCGCCGCGGCTGGAACAACGACTCCAACGGCATGGTCTATTATGATGGGGAATATCACTTGTTTTATCAGCATAATCCATACGGCTGGAAGTGGGGCAATATGACATGGGGCCAGGCGGTCAGTAAAGATATGGTCCATTGGACAGAGTTAAAAGATGCGATACACCCCGACCGTTTAGGGACCATTTTTTCCGGCTCGGCGGTGATTGATGTAAATAATACGGCGGGATTCCAGACAGGGGATGAGAAGGTACTCGTTTGTATTTATACCTCTGCCGGCGGGACAAATCCAATGTCAAAAGACCAGCCTTTCACGCAATCAATAGCCTACAGCAATGACCGGGGCAGAACCATGAAAGTTTATGAGGGCAATCCCATCATAGGCCATATCAGTGGAGGCAATCGTGACCCGAAAGTTATCTGGCATGTACCGACCAGGCAGTGGGTGATGGCGCTTTATCTGGATGAAAAGATGATGGGATTTTTCACGTCTGATGATTTGAAATCGTGGGAATTCCAAAGTAAAATCGAGTGCTTCCATGAGTGTCCCGAATTTTTTGAGCTGCCGGTCGATGGAGATGAAAATAATAAAAAATGGATATTATACGGCGGCAGTGGTGAATACCTGATTGGAGATTTTGACGGCAAGAAGTTCAATAGCGAGACGAGTCAAATCCCTTTCCATTCCGGTAATTGCTTCTATGCCTCTCAGACATTTAATAACATTCCCAAAGAAGACGGCCGGCGTATCCAGATTGCCTGGGGTCGTGTAGCGATGCCCGATATGCCGTTTAACCAGATGATGCTGTTCCCGGTGACACTGAGACTTCAAACCACCGAAGATGGACCTCGAATGTTTGCCGAACCGATACGCGAGATTGAACAAATCCAAAGGCGCAAACGGCAATGGAAAAATAAAACCTTAAAGCCGGGGGACAATTTGCTTTCGAGTCTTTCGGGTGAGCTGTTTCATATTCGGGCAGAGTTAAAGCTTGATGATGTTGAGGAAACCGGTTTTGTAATTCGAGATGTCCCGGTCGTCTATAATGTTAAAAAACAGCAGTTGTCCTGCCAGAAAAAAACAGCTTCTTTAAAACCTGAGAATGGTAAGATTCGCCTGGAAATTCTTGTCGATAGAACTTCGATTGAGATATTCGGTAACAATGGCAGAGTTTATATGCCGATGGGCGTAATCCTTGCAGATAATTCAAAGTCGATTGAAATATTCACAAAAGGCGGAAATACTCAGGTTGAATCTCTGATTGTTTACAAACTTGGTTCAGTCTGGCGATAGGGGGGGAATTTGGCATACTTGTCTGTTGTGTTATGTAACAATAAGTTATTTATGGTCAGGAAAAGGAAACGAGGGTTCTCCATGGATAATCACGTAAGTCGCCGAGATTTTTTATTTATGTTAGCTGGTGGTGCCGCGCTGCCCGTCCTTAGTGCCCCAATTGCAATGGCCCGAGTGCGTCCGAGTAATCGCCGCAAAATGAATGTCCTGTTTATTGCGGTGGATGACCTGCGCCCTCAATTAGGCTGCTACGGTCAAAAACATATCATCTCACCTAACATTGACCGCCTGGCTTCGCAAGGTATGATCTTTGACCGGGCTTATTGCCAGCAGGCTGTTTGCGGCCCTACGCGAGCCAGCTTATTGAGCGGTGTCAGGCCCGATACCAGCAAAATCCACGGCAACAACACACCCGTTCGCAAGGCAATGCCGAATGTAATAACTCTGCCTGAACACTTTAAGAACAATGGCTATGAAACACTATCTATCGGTAAAATCTATCATCATCCGAGTGATGACCGTAAGGGATGGAGTGCCGAGCCGTATAGGGCCGGCACTTTCCCTGAAGGTGCGTGGAAGGGCCGGGGCTATCTTACCGAACAGGCCGTAGCCCAGATGGAGAAGTACAATAAAGCTTACCCCAAAATGCTGGGCAGGGGCCCGGCGTTCGAGGCCGCCGACGTACCGGACAGCGCCTATCCCGACGGCTGCAATACCGATTATGCCATCAAGCAGTTGAACCGGCTCAAAGATAAACCATTTTTTCTTGCTATGGGTCTTTATAAGCCTCATCTACCGTTCAATGCGCCCAAAAAATACTGGGACATGTACAAGCCGGAAGATATAAAGCTTGCCGACAATCCGTTTATTCCCAAAGATGCCCCCAGCTACGCCACAACCAGTTGGGGCGAACTGCGCAATTATTATGGTATCCCAAAAAAAGGACCCTGCTCCGACGAGCTGGCACGCCGATTAATTCATGGTTATTACGCCTGCATTTCCTACATCGATACGATGATTGGTCGTCTGCTTGATGAGCTTGACAGGCTTAAGCTCCGAGACAATACTGCTATTATCCTTTGGGGTGACCATGGCTGGAAACTCGGCGAGCATGCCGGCTGGTGCAAACACACTAATTTCGAGCTTGATACTCATGTGCCTATGATTCTCAGTGTCCCGGGTATGAAGACCGCCGGTCAACGGACCAGGGCACTGACGGAATATGTCGATATTTACCCAACACTTTCCGAAGTCTGCGGCTTACAAGCTCCCGGACATCTGGAAGGTCTTAGTATGGTTCCGCTTCTGAAAAATCCTGAGCTGTCCTGGAAGAAGGCCGCCTTTAGCCAGTATCCTCGGGGTAAAGTCATGGGTTACACCATGCGCACAAAACGCTTCCGGTACACCGAATGGAAAAACAAGGAAACGGACAAAGTTCAGGCCCGAGAATTATACGACCACCGGAAAGACCCGCAGGAAAATGTCAATGCTGCCGCCCGGCCTGAATACGAACAGGATGTTCAGCGTCTTGGCAGGATGCTGGAAAAAGGCTGGCGTGCAGCTTTGCCCAATTAGGGCTGTTACTTAGGTGCAGTTGGCAATCCCACACTTCACTTTCTTAGTTGTATTTAGGATTCCGTACAGGCATCTGGGCATCCACTACTTTTCGCCATGCGTGTAGACTTTTGAGAAGTTCTTTAGCTTTGTCAGACATTTTTTCAGCAAGGTTATTTGCCTCGCCGATGTCCTTCTTTAGGTTATACAGCTCGATGCGCTTATCTTCAAAATACTCTATCAGCTTCCAGTCGCCCTGGTGAATCGAACTCACCGGGCTGGTCGTAGGGTAATAGTGGGGATAGTGCCAATAAAGGGCTTTGCGTTTTAGTTTAGTGGTGGGTTTTTTCAACAAAGGTACGAGGCTAAGACCATCCATATCAGCGTTGTGCTTCGCGTCACCGCCAAGGCTGGTCATATCGAGAATGGTCGGGTAGAAATCCGTGGATATAACCGGATGTCCGCAGAGGCTTTTGGCTTTGGTAACGCCGGGCCATCGGACAATCAGCGGCACCCGTGTACCGCCTTCGTATAGCGAACCCTTGCCGGAGCGCAGAGGATGGTTGTCGGTAACGGCTTTTGTTTCGTACCTGTTGATGTAACCGCCGTTGTCGGAAAAGAAGATGACAATAGTATTATCATCAATACGGTGTTCACTAATCCTTGCTAAGATGCGGCCGATATTTTCATCGAGACTATGGACCATAGCGGCGTATTCATAGTTCTGATGGTGCATGCCCGGTTTGACCTTCTTCTTATAGTGCTCGACCAAATCAGGCTTGCCTTCGATTGGCGTGTGGACGGTGTGGTAGCAAAGGTTGAGAAAGAACGGTTTGTCTTTTGATTTGTCGATTATCCGAAGGGCCTCGTCGGTCAGGCGGTCAGTCAGGTACTCGCCTTCGTTTCCAAATTCCAGGTGCGGCACGTAGCGGAACTCCCCGCCCCATCTGCTTGGGCCGCCATAAGGATAAAAGAATGTGGTCGGTGCCCCCCAGAAAGTCCCGCCGATATTGACGTCGAAGCCCTGGGTCTCGGGATAGTGCGAAGCGTTGCCAAGATGCCACTTGCCCACGTGAGCGGTAAAGTAGCTGGCCTTCTTTAGTACCTCGGCTATGGTCACCTGCTCGTGCGGCATGTTGCCCTGTGTCACCGGCGGAATAAGCCTTCGGTTTTTGGGTGGATTGGCCGAGCTTTCATACCAGATAGTCATGTGCAGCCGGGCCGGATACTTACCTGTCATAATCGAAGCACGTGTCGGCGAGCAAACCGGCGCCGCGGCATAGGCATCTGTAAACCGCATGCCCTGCCGTGCCAGCCTGTCGATATTAGGTGTCTCGTGCAGGTCGCTGCCGTAACATCCCACATCCGACCAGCCGAGGTCGTCAACAAGGATAAAGACAATGTTCGGTCTGCGAGATGGTTCGTCATCGCAAAAAGCCAAGTGGGGAATAATGGCGGTCGTAGCAGCGCTGCAGGCGAATTTCAAAAAATGGCGGCGATTAATGTTTTGACCCATTGAAAGCCTCCTTCTCCTATACGTGTCCATGCCGGCCTTATTTTTCTGTTCGGCATTTTCTATTTCTATTAGAACCAGTCTAACTTCCTTTTGAAATGATACCTCGACAGTCTTTACAAATCAAGATGACTCGATAAAATAATCAGGATGTAGAATTAGTAAGGTATCACATGGAGTGAGGTAAAAAGGTTATTTCCCGGAACTGGAGATTCATAATGAAACAATCAAAAATGAATTTGATAGTATTTATCTTCACGGTGTACGTTATGGTGAGCTTGCCTGCATATGGGCAAACTCCTGATCTTCGTATAAAATACGATGGCAAGTTCTACAAGGTTGAAATACTTCTGGATAGTGAAGATATTCTAACCTCACCGCCGGAAGGTCTCTGGTCGATAGCTACCTCCTGGAAGCAGGGCTGGCCTGCGGATTGGATACATGGCAAGCCTACTGAAATAGAGCGCATAGGAGACTGGACAATTTTGCGAGGCAAGCTCGAAACCTCAGCGGGCACTTGGCGGATTTCAGATTCGTATCGGCCCGAAGGCCGCGTTGTTAAGTGTATTCGCAGGTTCATCTGGGAAGGAAAGGCAACGGCCAAATTTGTGACACTTTCGGTTCGTTTCCAATGCCGCGGTAAAGGTTCAGGTGCTCTGCTGCCCGGCATACTGTATCATGGAAATCCGTCCGGCGCAAAGAGCGGCCGAGTACCTGTTTACTCCGGTGAATCTGGAGAAGAAGCTATTTTTGAGGAACATCGTTTTCCGATGCCCTATGCCAGTTTAGAATGGAAAGGCAATGATGGCATGAAAGGAGCGGCCTTACACTCTGTGCCGTCACCTGTGCCATACGGCAACTTACAGGACCAATGGTGGTCGTTGGGATTGATGGCAAAAGAGCTTGGAACTGAACTGGTTCTTCTGTCGGGCCCGTGTGCCTCAAATGGCAAACGAAGTGTTATCAAGGCTTCTCAGCGTGGCTTTATCGCGTATGATAATGCTTATATTAATGTGCCGCCGGGAGCAATTATTGAAAAGACATTCTATCTGGAGGCTTATCCGGTCAAAGAAAAAGGCTCCGGATTTCAACGTCCCACAAAGACCTCACTGGATATTTTCTCTCCGTATTCTCTTGAAGGATTGCCAACGTTTAGAGAAATCATAAAGGCGAAGTATCGCCTTGCCAAAACGCGATGGCACGAAGAAGGGGACATTGCGGGTTTTAACAAATATCCCGACCGCAGTTATTTTGTTTTCGGCTGGTGCGGCCAGACGGCAGCTCCCGGATATGCTTTACAGGTCCTGGCTGAAGAACTCGGCGATTCAAAAGCATTGGAGATGGCAAGAAAATCTCTCGATTTCCTTTCCGGGGCGGAATTTTACGATCAGGGTTTTTATACCTGGTACGATTACGAAAAACGGCAGTGGGTTCGGCGCAATCGGCCTGAGCTGCTTTCTCAGGGGCAGGCCATGTTGAATTTTGCCAATGCGATTCGCCTCGGCAGAACAAAAGGATTAGACGTCTCCCGCTGGGAACGATTTTTGCGCAGGGCGTGTGATTTTCATGCAAAGAGAATCCTGTCGGATGACTGGAGGCCGTTTTCGACAAATCAGGCATTTTTTATCGCTCCGCTTTGTAAAGCTTACAGGCTATTTGGTTCTGAGACTTATCGCCGGGCTGCGGAGAAAGCCGGCAATGTTTATGCGTCGAGGCATCTGAGTATGGATGAGCCGTACTGGGGCGGCACCTTGGATGCCAGTTGCGAAGACAAAGAGGGCGCCTTTGCCGCTTTGCAGGGATTTCTGGCGCTCTATGAACTGACAAATAACCGCAAATACCTTAAATGGGCCGAGCACGCCTGTGACGTTGTTTTAACTTATGTGATGGTTATGGATATAGACCTGCCGGCAGGCCGTCTCCGCGACCATGATTTTAAGACCAGAGGCTGGACGGCCGTTTCCGTACAAAACATGCACATCGATGTCTTCGGTGTACTCATTACGCCGGATATCTATCGGTTAGGGCAGCTTCTGGACAGGGACGAATTAAAAAAACTTGCAATCTTAATGTACCGCAGTTGCGGCCAGCTTATAGACCCTTATGGAAGCCAGGGTGAACAGCCGCATCATACGAATTATGCACAGCACGGAAAATTCAGTCAGCGTCTCCGTCGTAATGATATTTCCGGCATTCGCGGGAATTATGTTGAAGAATGGACGGTGTTCTGGATTACTGCGCACTTTCTCAATGCTGCCGCCCAATTCAAGGAGCTTGGCGTGCAAATATGGGATTAATACCTTGTTAAAATGAAAATAATGGTTTTGGCATAGCTGTTTCAATATAAGAAAGGTATTGCAAGAATTGTAAATCTTGATACTATAATTCGATGAGGTTGGGTCTTAAACTATGTTGTGTTGTTATCTCAGCTCTCGATTGATATGAATTAGGAGACTATAATGAAAAAAGAATGTAGAATAACTCGAAGGAGCTTTTTAAAAAGAACCGCAGTTGCTGCAGGTACAACCATGGCTTTTCCTGCAATCGTCCCTTCATCGGTTTTTGGTGCCTACTCACCGAGCAACCGTATAGTTATGGGGGCAATCGGTGTCGGCTCACAGGGATCCGGTGATATGCGGGGTTTCTTAAACAAGACGGAAGTTCAAATGGTGGCCGTTTGCGATGTTGACAAGAGCCATCGAGATAACGCCAAGAAGATAGTGGATAAAATATATCGCAACAGTGATTGCACTGCCTATCATGACTTTCGTGAGTTGATTGGTCGTGGCGATCTCGATGCTGTGCAATTGGCGATGCCCGACCAATGGCATGCCATCCCTGCGATAGCAGCGGCCAGGGCGGGGCTGGACATCCACGGCCAAAAACCACTTGCCCGTTCCATCCGGGAAGGACGCGCTATTTGCAATGCGGTCCATCGCTACGGGCGGGTATGGCAGACCGGCAGCCAGCAGCGCTCCGACTGGAAATTCCGCAGGGCTTGTGAGCTTGTCCGCAACGGCCGTATCGGAAAAATCCTGAAGGTTGAGGTCGGCCTGCCAACCGGCGGCGCGACGGACGTCAAACCTGTTACGCAGGTTCCCGAAGGACTCGATTGGAATTTCTGGCTTGGGCCGGCTCCTTATGTACCATACCGGGGTGTGGTTCACTGGAACTGGAGATGGATTATGGATTACTCCGGCGGCCAGCTTACCGACTGGGCGGGGCACCATATTGATATTGCTCACTGGGGCATGGGCTGGGATTATACAGGGCCGGTGGAAATCGAGGGTAAAGGCAACTATCCCAAAGAAGGTCTCTATAATGTTCCCACAGAGTATAAGTTTGACTGCAAATATGCCGATGGAACGGTATTGACTGTCGCCAACAACAAGCAACTCACCCAGGGTGCCAAATGGTACGGTGAAAAGGGTTGGATACATGTGAATCGAGGCGGCTTAAGTGCATCCAATGAAAAAATCCTGCGGGAGGAAATTTCCCCCAACGAAATAAAACTCTACGAGAGCAGGGACCACAAACAGAACTTCCTCGACTGCGTCAAAAGCCGCAAGCTAACTATTTGTCCCGTGGAAGTCGGGCATCGTTCCATCAGTGTGGCTCTGCTTGGTGAAATTGCGATGCTCACCGGACGAAAAATCAAATGGGACCCTGAAAAAGAGGAAATCAAAGGCGACCCGGAAGCCAGCGCACTGCTTGGCCGTTCCTATCGCGAGCCCTGGGTTCTGTAAAAAAATTCAGTATAGAAATGAAAGACATAAGGAGTAACATAATGAAACGTTTCGTAACGCTTTTACTTATATCCGCTATGGTTTATATTTCGCTGCCGAGTATGTCACTCGCGGCTGACGAGGACTGGGAGAACCTCTTTGACGGTAAAACCCTCAATGGCTGGGTCCAGCGTAACGGTAAAGCAAAGTACACTATTCAAGACGGGATAATTGTCGGAACCACGGTCCTTAATACGCCCAACAGCTTTCTCTGCACCGAGAAAATGTACACCGATTTTATTCTGGAGCTGGAGTTTTTTGTAGAACCCGATATGAATTCAGGCATTCAGATTCGCAGCCACAGCTTCGAGCACTTTAAGAACTACCGCGTCCACGGCTATCAGGTCGAGATCGATCCGGGCACGGGATCCTACAAAAAGAACCCCAGGAATCTGTTGGCCGATGGCAAGCCCGCCCCGGAAACGGC
>CAZWME010000101.1:0-1447 GCA_964634515.1 uncultured Pirellulales bacterium
CAGGTTATAATAACTGTTGGCGTAGCGAGTCTGTAAATCCCTGATTTACAGTGATTTATCAACATGGCCTTCATTCATCAGCGAACAAGCACCTGTGTTTTTTTGGCCGGGATTATTTTTTTGCGAATTTTTCAAAAAAACAATCAACATTTATGGTGTATGTGTCGCCTTGTATTATAAGAGCAGGCGCATCTGTTTTGGACAAGAAATTCGATAAGTGGTTCGTTACCTCAAAAGGTAAGGCACTATGATGCGTGCAACGAGAGGATTTACGCGTTTGGGAATGCGGATTTCCCATCGGCAAAGCACCGGACTCCGCCCCGGGTCCGTGGGACGGAACTCTTCTAGTCTCACAGGCTTCACCCCGTTAGAAAAAAGACGTTATTTTCTAAGGGGGTTCACACTAATAGAGCTTTTAGTTGTTATTTCTATTATAGCGTTATTGATAGCTCTGCTCATTCCTGTGCTGCAGGCTGCAAAAGAACGAGCACAACGTATGGTCTGTTTGAGCAATCTGCGGCAACTGACCTTTGCGTGGGTTGCCTATGCCGATGAGAATGATGACAAGCTTGTTGAAGGTAAAGCATATTCTTATTTATCGACTTTTGCCCGTAAACGTGAAGGCTGGCTGGGCATGGCATTTTTACCGGGATTTAGCCGGTCAGAATTGTTTGAGAATCCCAACAAAGGAGCATTGTGGCCTTATGTAAAAAATATAGACGCTTACCGTTGTCCATGTGGCCGGAGGGACCACTTAGTCACATATTCCACAGTCGCCGCCGCAAACGGCATTTATGTGGAAGGGACAGGCAGACATGAAGCTATTGGTAAAGAACATTTGTTACTTGGAGAACATGTTGGCAGCACAGTATTACGACTGGTCAAACTGACGGACATTTTAAGTCCCGGTGCAGGCCAACGGGCGGTTTTTATCGATAAGGGCTATACACCTGCAAGTAACGATTTCTATGTTAATTATCTTTATCCTGAATGGAAGGTTCATAGTCCCCCGCCTTTACATCATGAAGACGGTGTGACGCTCTCGATGGCCGACGGACACGCCGAGTACTGGAAATGGAAGGGGCGTGAAACTGTGCAAATGCCTCGTGAGCTGATGCCTATGGTTAATTTGTTATCTGAAGTGCTTGAAGGGGGTGACTACGAGCCGCTGACCGAGGATGGTTTGTATGACCTTCAGAGGCTGCAAAAAGCAACCTGGGGCAGATTAGGGTATTCAACAAAACAAACGCCTTAATACGGAAAATGAAGATGACGTGGCCAATATAAATTGGCCCGAGAGATAATAGCGCGGAAAAGCAGTTGAAACGTTAGAGCGGAGAGACTGCGCGCGTAAATATAGATTGACCCGATAGGTAAGAAAGCGAGAAAGTGAGACTTTAATCGTGGCGTGGAAGGACTGCGCTCAGGATTGAGAATGGTGAATTTA
>CAZWME010000101.1:1547-10209 GCA_964634515.1 uncultured Pirellulales bacterium
AGACTTTAATCGTGGCGTGGAAGGACTGCGCTCAGGATTGAGAATGGTGAATTTAACTGCTGATTTAGCGGGATATAGACAAGAAGATTAGAGGATTTAAAAGAGGGATGATGGGGGAGGGACGATGGACGAGAGATGAGAAAGGAAATATTAAATAGTCAACCATGACTTTCTAATATCGAAGGGGAATGCCCTTTGGATTGATTATTGGGATTGGTGAGCAGAATCCTAATAAAGATTCATCATAGCAAAAAGAAAATACAATCGAAACTCAGGACTTCTGGCCGATAAGGTAAACGGGAGAGAATTATGATAGAAACGAATGCTATGAAGGGTACGTGTATATGAGGTATGCAGGACTTACGGATGAGCCGAAAAGAAGAAAGGGTGAACGTGGCAACCCGAGCGACTTCAAAGTAATGCAGCAATTCACATCCGAGCATTCTGCCCGTCAATGGGAAAGGCGAATGCTTGCCCAGGGATATGAGGAAGATACCATCGGGAAAGGCTGGAAATATGGCTATACCTTTTCAATGCGCCGTTAATTCACAGCTTTTTGCGGCCCCCGGCCGTAAATTAGTTTTGAGTTTTTAGTTTTTAGTAAGGAGGATTAGAGATTGAAGATTGCCGCCCCCTTCCCCCGGTCCCCTACAGAAAAGCAAGTAAGCACACATCGTGATTTAGTTTTGGGTTTTGAGTGTTGAGTTTTGAGTTAGATTTGAGATCCCCGCTTAGGACATACGAGGATGACAATATTATTGGGGATGAAAATTGCCACAGTCGCCTTTGGCTCCTTCGCAATGAAAGAGGGCCTTTTCAATTGATTATTGATTATTTTCAGGAACTTTAATTTTTGTGAGACTTCGGGATTATTTTTAGAGGCGGCTTGACCGATAATGCTATAAGCAATATAATATAATTATGGAAGCAATCGAATTTAGCTGGGACGCACGCAAAGCCAGAGAGAACCTGAAAAAGCACAGGGCTTCGTTTGAAGAGGCATCTACTGTGTTTTATGATGAAAATGCTATGGAATTTTTCGATCCTGAACATTCGAGAGATGAGGAGCGTTTCCTGATGCTTGGTCTGAGCGGGCGGCTGCGTATTATAGTTGTAAGCTACTGCCTGCGGAAGCAAGGCTCAGAGATTCGGATAATTTCAGCACGGAAATCGACAAAGAAGGAAGAAAAAGTGTATATACAAGGAAACCGATGAAAAAAGAATATGATTTTTCGAAAATGAAGGGTCGGAAGAATCCTCACGCGAAGCATTTGAAGAAACAGGTGACACTCCGTCTGGGAACGGATGTGATCGAATACTTCAAGGGCCTGGCCGAGGAAACGGGGATTCCATACCAGAACCTGATTAATCTCTATCTGCGGGAATGTGCGCATTCTCACAAGAAGCTGACTCTTAACTGGGCGTCATAATGGTGTTATTGGTGTATTACACTCAGGCGTGGTATTTAACGTGATGAGATTGATCCCTTAATGAATTAAGGGGCTAAATATCAGGGCAACCACGTGGGGTTGCCCCTACTTGATGAATTGGGCGGGTTAGGCCGGGGCTAAAAAAAAATTTGCAAATCCTGTTTTTATGCTTATAATGTTCTGGCTTTAGGTAAAAACAGCAGGAACGATATGGATTCGGTGCCTGCGTGGAAGTAGAATATTGACCGTTATACGCTAATTGATTATTGCGGGAGAAGTTTCAATGGAACAAATTATAGAACTGGAAATTGACTTATTTGCCGAGAATTTGCCTTCACTGGATGAAATTAAGATGTTGTCAGAGCAGGCCCACTGCGGCGAGTACAACTTGTTAAAATTCGGTGAACAGGTAGAATCACATATGGGTGAAAACGGCCAGAAGGCCCGTCTGGCGGTAGGGATAGGCCTTTTCATCTTAGGAAGAGATGCAGAAGCAATTGGGAAACTGCAAAAGGCCCAGGACTGCAAAGAGAAATTCATCTATTTAGCTTTTGCGCTTCGCCGGGCAGGTGAATTCGAGGAGGCCATTGAAAACCTGCAAACAAGCCTCGAATATGACGCCGACAAAGTGAATATAAGCATGGAAAAAACCGCCACATATCGACATTCAGGGGACTTCGAGGCGGCAGCCAAGGAACTCAAAAGCTGCAAAAATTTCGAGAATGTAAGTGCCGAATACCATTACCAGTTCGGTCATCTTGAGGAAGCACAGGGACTGTATGATGAGGCAATGGAGAATTATAAAAAGGCCATAGAGCTGTCCCCCGACCATCAAAGAGCCCTTTTTCATCTGGCTTTTCGCTGTGATTTATCGGGTGAAGAAACAGCGGCCATCGATTATTACAGGCAAATCGCATCAAGCTCACCGGTCCATGTGAATGCCCTGCTGAATTTAGCCGTACTTTACGAAGATACCGGCCAGTACGACAAAGCCGCGAATTGCGTCGATATGGTGCTTGAGCTTCATCCGAACCACCAAAGGGCAATCCTGTTCAGTAAAGACATCGAAAGCTCGAAGACGATGTTTTATGACGAGGAAAAAGAAAAGAAAAAGACCCGCAAAAGCCAGATTCTCGAAACTCCTATTTCCGATTTTGAACTTTCGGTGCGTAGCAGAAACTGTCTGAAAAAGATGAAAATCGAGACCCTCGGTGACCTTCTTAACATCAGTGAAGCGGAGCTTTTATCTTATAAGAACTTTGGTGAAACGTCTCTGAGGGAAATCAAAACCATCCTGGAACCGAAAAACCTGAGTCTCGGGATGTCTCTTGAGGAAAAGCAGCTTCCTTCGTCAGAAATGCCCGAACAAACTGTTATGGCAGATGAGGATGAAGGCTTAAGGAATAAAACGGTTGATGACCTGCAATTGTCGGTGCGCGCTCGAAAGTGCCTTCAAAAGCTCAACCTTCGGTCAATTGGTGAATTGACACATAAAACAGAGGCAGAGCTTCTGGGCTGTAAAAACTTCGGAGTAACAAGCCTGAATGAAATCAAAAAATCGCTTGTAAACCTCGGATTATCACTGCGAAGCCTGGACTAATTTAGAATTGAGAATTGAGAATTTAGAATTGGGAATTGGGAATCGGAAATTGAGAATTCTACGTTCTAAATTCTATATTCTAAATTCTGACAAACATTATTTTCGAATGTACAATGGCAAAATAGCAACCATTCTTCTGTTGCTGTTAGTTCTGAGCGGCTGCAAGAAACGTCAGGTCCCGACCCCAATACCCCAGATGGACATTGATCCACAGTTTTGGGTAAGGGTACTTCTTCTTGATGATATCGAAACCTGCACGCTGAAAATCGAATCGTCATTCAGTATTACCGACGACCCAAACCTTGAAACACAACTCCCAACAGCACGCTTTGACCAAATCGACGCACCTATCAATATCCAACTGGTCAACGGCCAAATCACAATCGGCAGCCGGCCCTTTATGAATGATGAGGTAATTGTTTATCCGGATGAGCCGTATATCTTCAATTTGGACGGTCAAGATTATCGAGGCAAATTAAAGCTGTTAATCAATCAGGAAAGCGGCTCTTTTGACGCAATTAATCTGGTTCCTCCCGAGGCATATTTAGCCGGCGTCGTAGGAGCCGAGATGCCCGATTATTGGGAGCCGGAGGCCCTCAAGGCTCAGACAATCGCGGCAAGAACCTACTGTTTATATATTAAGAAACGCTTCGGCAAAAATCGCGAATGGGACATGAGAAAAACAGCGGCACACCAGGTTTACCGCGGCGTCCGCGCAGAGTCCACCGAGATTTGGAACAGTGTCAATCAAACAAAAGGCCAGGTGCTGGTTTGCAAACAAACCGATGGCACTGAAGATATCTTTCCAACTTACTACAGCTCAATCTGCGGCGGTCATACAGAAAACAGCATAAATGTATTCGGCGATTCTTTTGAGCCGCTAATCGGTGTGCCCTGCCCTTATTGCAGGAAAGTGGCCAAGCCGAAATTTTTCTTCTGGCCCATGCTTCAATTCGATAACGCTTATGTTGTAAGAAGGCTACTACTAAGGTATCCAAGTTTAAAGCAGCTCGGGAAAATCATAGACATCGAGTCGGAGTCGCCAAGTAATTATAAAGAATTTTCCCGCCTGACTAAAATCAAGCTGCTCGGTTCAAACGGTAAAAGCGATTTCCTAAGAGCCGAGGACTTTCGTCTGGCAATCGATCCAACGGGACGAAAATTAAAAAGCACAATCTGCCAAATGGTAAAACGAGGAAATAGATGGGAATTTTCATCCGGCAGAGGCTGGGGTCACGGTGTCGGAATGTGCCAATGCGGCGCTCAGGGAATGGCAAGAAAAGGCAAAAAAGCAAAGAAGATACTTTCCTATTATTATCCGGGCTCGAAAATATTGACTATCGACTATTGAAAATTGACAAATGAAAAAATAAAAAACAAATTTCAGTGAGGCAAGCCTTTCCCTCTTACTATACATTACCGCAAAAGAATTTATTTTCCTGTGCTGTGATAATTTATGCTATAATGTAAGTGGCCGAGCAACTTTTATTTAGTCTGCAACATAGAATACAGACCGCATGAGAATTAATCAGAGTCCGTAGAAATTCTCGTTACCGAGCGGCCATGGTGTGCCTTTTAACATATAGGACGCTCGGTAACGAGTGCCAAGGGTTGGTTGACCTGTTTGGTGACTGTGCTAGGAGCGTTTGTTGGTTCTAAAGGTACTTATTGAACGTTGTTATGAACAGAGAAACCTGCTTCGCTTGAAGTTCAGGCTCTGATGGGAGGTGTTTTATGTTTTATTGTTGCAGGCACATACCGGCAATTGTCTTGGCAACCTGTTTGATGCTTGTTAGTCTAGGTTTCTCGGAAAGTGGGTCTTCTTTCACGACGGAAGACATCCTTAACATATGGCGTGACCAGGAAGGAAGAATGAATGATATCTACATTGATTTTGACTACGAGGAAACGCGTGAGGCCGAGGACGGCTCGATTGAGCGCAGACATGAGAACATCACATACCTGGCAAAAGACAATCTGTACCGAACCAGAAAACGGAACTTTGATCCGACAGCGGTTGACGGAGTGTCCAAGGACTGGGAATTCTCTGTCAACGGGAAAACCAAATTCGCCTACAACAGACTTGGCTTCGATGGCCAAGTGAAGAGTTCGCTGCCGGAAAATGGCGACATCAAACAAAGCTGGGTAGTTCATTACCTGCCCTTTACGCTAAGAATGCCGCGAAAGCCCGGAAGCAAGGGTCATTTCGGCGATCTAATTGGTGCTTTGCAGCAGGATGGTGACATTATTGGGGTCTGCGAAGGGACTTATGAAGGTCGTAAAGCCGTAATACTTACTCGTCCGGGTTATTCCAGGATATACCTCGATCCAAAGCTCAACTTTGCTGTCCTGGGAAGCGAGGCAACAGGGAGATCCCATTTCAAATGGATAAATTCCAATTTCTCGGAAGTAGCAGAAGGCATCTGGATGCCCTTGCAGATATTGCACACGACCAGAGAAGGCTCGACACGGATAACCAGGAGGGTGAAAGTAAACAAATTGACAGTAAACAACAACTATACCGAAAAGGACTTCGAAATCAAATTTGAGCCTGGAACCAGAGTATTTGATAGAGATCTGGGCATGTACATCACCCCATCGCCGACAGAGCAATCAGCAACGGTCGACACCAATAGCGCGACATTAACACATGAAGGCATATCTAACCCTGCTGTGTTAGGTGATGTTGATACCTCAGACAGCATGCATTTGTTGCAGCGGGTCGTTACATTTGTATGCATAGGTCTGACCGCAGTGCTGTTCGCATTCTTCTGACTGATGAAGCGTAAAGCAAAAATGTAGGTAGAAGGATGCCCAATATCAGTTGTTTCTTGTATGAGGGTACTATCTCGTGAAGATGCCAAGCCACCTAATACCGACTATCGTAGCGATGATTTTGGGCTTTATTTAATAAAAATATTACTGTTGATTGATATATCTGCAAGAACATACAAAAAAATAAAAGGCAAATTGTGTGCACAGAACAGCATATCCTCTTTATTACCACAGGGTTTTTAAAAAACATAAATATTTATTGATATGACTAACTTCCAGGTTCTCCATACAGATTCCAACTCATCAGCCAGGGTTGGTTTATTAAAGACCACGCATGGAACGGTGGAAACGCCCGTTTTTATGCCTGTCGGGACCGCCGGGGCAGTAAAAGGTATCACACCGCAGCAGCTCAAAGAAACCGGCTCGGAGATTATCCTGGCCAATACTTACCATTTGCTGCTTAGACCCGGCGTCGAGACGATCGAAACACTTGGCGGACTGCATAAATTCATGGCCTGGGACGGACCGATACTAACCGACAGCGGCGGTTACCAGGTTTTTTCTCTAAGCTCACTGACTAAAATCAACGATGACGGCGTTGAATTCGCCAGCCATATAGACGGTGCAAAAATATATCTGAACGCTGAAATTGCGACAAATATTCAAAATCGGCTGGCTGTTGATATAATAATGTGCTTCGATGAATGCACTAAATTTCCCATCGAGAAGCCAGGGCTAAAAAAGGCGATTGACAGAACCATCCTTTGGGCAAATCGATCTAAAGAGGCACACAACAACCCCGACCAACTGCTTTTTGGGATTGTCCAGGGCGGTATAGACCTCGATTTGCGAACTTTTTGCGCATCAGAGCTTGTTAAAACGGGCTTCGACGGATATGCTATCGGTGGTTTAAGTGTGGGTGAAGGACATGAGAATATGATAAAAACGGTTAGTCATACAGCGCAGCTTCTGCCTGAGGATAAACCTCATTACCTTATGGGTGTGGGTACACCAGCGGATATTATCGCGGCGGTCAAGGCAGGTGTGGATATGTTCGATTGTGTGCTTCCTACCCGAAACGGCCGAAACGCCTATGCATTTACAGAAAACGGCCCTTTGCGAATGAGAAATAATGTGCATATAAACGACGCCAGGCCGATTGAAGCCGATTGCGACTGTTACTGCTGCAGAAATTTTAGCCGGGCCAGCTTAAGACATTTCTTCAATTCAGGAGAAATGCTCGGTCCAATCTTAGTTTCACTGCATAATATAACGTTTTATCAGAGGTTAATGAGCCAGATCAGGCAGGCCATAAAAAGAAGCAATTTTGCGGACTTAGCAAAAAGATTTGATTATTAATAAAAAATCGTTAGTATTTGCTATTTGGCCTGCGGTTTACCGCGCGGTTATCACAATACGAAACGTGATATACGAAATTATGAAGGGAAAATACAAATGAGCAAAGTATGGATATTGGCACAAAATGAGCCGCCTTCTTCTATTACAGGAGAGCCGGTTGCCGGGGAGGATACTTCTGAAACAACGACAACGGTCGCATCCGATCCCAACGATGTCGGTCCAAGAGGCAGAGGTGGGTTTGGCAGTTATAATCTGATTTTTCTTGGTTTGATGTTTGTGCTGATGTACATGATTCTTTTTAGAGGGCCTCGAAAGAAGCAACAGCAACACAAGCAAATGGTCCAGACCCTGGCGAAAAACGATAAAGTCAGAACAATCGGCGGCATTATCGGAACTGTTGTCGATATCAAGGATGATGAGATTACTCTGAAAGTTGATGAGTCGAATAATACGAAAATAAAAGTTCTGCCTTCAGCAATCGGCAAAAATGTGACGAAAGAATAATCGTAAATAAGTGAATGCGCAGATGAATTGACTCATTTGTGCATATATGCATTAACAACGCAGTAAGAGGAATTTATGAATAAGAATCTAACGCCGAAAATAGTTTTCATTATTGTTTTAGTAGCCCTTGCAGTCTGGACTTTATATCCACCCAACAAGACCTTAATGCCCGGAATAGATCTTGCCGGTGGAACAAGTCTAATTTATGAAATTGATACCTATGGTCTTCAAGAAACGGAAAAAAAAGACCTGGCACAGCGAATGATAACCGTTCTGCGAAGGCGAATCGACCCGGCCAACATTCAAAACCTTATCTGGCGGCCCCAGGGCAACTCCCGGTTCGAAATACAAATGCCGTTAGCAAGCGCAGAAGCCCGCACGAAACGTCAGAATTTCGAAAAAGCACAAAATGCTCTGTTGTCCAAAAACGTAAGCCGTTCCAAGATTATGCGTTCACTTAATTTGCCGACGGAAGAACGCCCTGCGCTTTTCAAGGATTTTGCACAGAGCGATCCAAACAGAATAACAATTCTCGAGAGCCTTGCCAAAGTTTACGACGAACGCAAGGCACTTCAAAGTAAACGGGACGAACTCGATGTTAACAAAAAGGACGCAGAAGACAAGATATCATCGGCCGGTCTTGACCTCGATCAAATAAAGTTAAACAGAATCGGTTGGGCCAAATTAAATGAGCAGGCTTTGCAGGATGCTCTAAAAGCATTTCCAGATGCCAATGACAATCTGGAGCTATTAACCGGGTATGTCAAAACCTTTGACGAGTGGTCCAAAATAGTTAATCAGCTTACCGACCCTGAGAAAAACGCCGAATACAAAAATGCAATAAGGGCCATTGACAAGTTAAATCTCAGTGAAGACCAGTTAAATATCTGCCTTGAAAAGCCCGCCAAGTCATCGAAACGCAAAGCGGAGTACGATAAGCTCATCACCAATTTTCCCGACATTAGTAATGGTTTCATAAGTGCTTGAAATAGTT